>WGBT01000131.1 GCA_015494185.1 Hyphomicrobiales bacterium
GCGGGCTACGTATTGGCAACCGCACGAGATTGAGCAAGCCCGCAAGCTCTGCGCACGCCTGCTCGCCCAAATCAACGCTCAAACCACGCCGCTGCCCCCCATTCGCCAAGGGGCATGCGGCACACCGGCCCCCATTAAAATCACTGCAATCGGCCGCAACCCACAAGTCAGAATTCGCCCCGCCGCCGTGCTCAATTGCCAGATGTTGCCAGCCTTGGCCCGTTTCTTGACACGGGCGCAAAGCGAGGCGAGAAAGACATTTGGCGCTCCAATCGTCTCAATCCGCAATGCGTCAAGCTATGTCTGCCGGCACCGCTACAATGATCCCAAACGCAAACTGTCTGAACATGCCCGGGCCAATGCCCTCGACATTCCCGCTTTCATACTGGCGGATGGCCGGACCATCTCGGTGTTGCGGGATTGGGGGCCAACATCGCGCGATTTGGAAGGAAGCGCCTCAAAAATCAGTGAGAACATGGCCCAAGATCAAGCAAAAAAGCTTGCTGCCCATCCGCCACGCCCCAATGACGCCTCATCACTCTTCATCGAGAAAGCCAGCATTGTTGATAAACGCGCCCGATTTTTGAAAACACTGCACCGGCAGGCCTGCCAATTCTTCGGCACGGTCCTGGGGCCGGAAGCCAATGAAGCGCACCGGGATCATTTTCATTTCGATCTGGCCCCGCGGCGGCGGCGCAACTATTGTCAATAGGCCGACCGGTTATCCCTTGTTGACCTTCTCAAAAAATCGCGATTCGAGCTGACCGCCGACACCGGACAGATCTCCCCTCTTCACTCTGGGAGCTGTCCTTGCATTGAATTAACGGCAAGTGGTTTGGCAGGGCGCCTTTTAGCAATCAAACTTCTGACAAATCGTAGTCAAGGATGGCCATTTGAAAGTTGTAAGAAATATCTTCCGGATCTTCATCGTCGCGAAAAATCACACCGATAAATTCATCGCCCACATAAACTTCGGCGGAATCGTCTTTCTTTGGACGTCCGCGAACCCGTATGACGGGACTTTGCAACGTTTTGCGTAAAAATTTTTCAATACGGTCAAGTTCGTCTTTGGTCACGACGGCCCTCACTGTTACCTTTGCAGCTCTTGTTCATGGGGAGGGAACTTGAACAAACAGATCCGCTCTTCCAATGTCCCCACGCGGATGCCCTTCGCTCCGCTCTCTCAAGAACAAGGCATAACGTGCTGTGCCAAGCTTGCCAAACATTTTTTCACTGCTTTGCGCCATCTCAATCAGCAATCAAGCCCCCAGAAGAGGACGACAAATCAGCTTCACGGGCCGTTATCATCCTTTTCTTCTGATTTTGCGCTTGCCAGCATATGATCCATTTCCTGGCTTGGGGATTTGCAGGTGACTTTGGAAATCACTTTGGCGGGCACGCCGGCAACCGTGGTCATCTCTGCGACATCTTTGAGCACAACAGAGCCCGCAGCAATACGAGAGCAATTGCCAATCTTGATATTACCAAGGATTTTAGCCCCAGCCCCAACTAGGACATGCTGCCCCAATTTCGGGTGGCGGTCACCGCTTTCTTTGCCTGAGCCGCCCAACGTCACCCCATGCAGCAAAGAGCAATTGTCGCCAACCACAGCGGTTTCACCGATCACCACCCCTGTGGCGTGATCGATCATAATCCCGGAGCCGATCTTTGCGGCGGGGTGAATATCGGTGCCAAAGGTTCGTGAAGACTGGCTTTGCAGATAAAGTGCAAAGTCCTGCCGCCCCGTATTCCACAGATGATGAGCCATCCGGTGGGTTTGCAGCGCCTGAAATCCTTTGAAATAAAGCAGCGGTTCGATCAGCCGGTTGCAGGCCGGATCACGCTCGAAAACCGCCGCCAGATCGGCGCGAAAGGCCCGGCAAATACTCTCATCTTGGGCGAGGATCTCATCAAATGTCTGCCGTAACAAACCAGCATCAACATCGAGATGATTGAGCCGTTGCGCCAGACGATGGCTCAAGACGTCTTCCATCTTGTCGTGATTGAGCACCGTTGCGAACACGAAACTCGCCAACGCCGGTTCTCTTGCGGCGACTTCGGCGGCTTCCTGACGCATTTGATGCCATTGTGGATCAACGACTTCAAAGGATCTGTTTTCCCCCGATTGGGAGACGGCACGATTTGTCGACATATTATTATTCCATGACTTGGGTCACTATTCCACGACTTGGGACGTTCCATGAGCTAGAACGTAGTTATTTTACTATTTTTCAATGACTTTTGTCATTTCCCCTTAATTGTTCCCCATGACACAACTGCTATTGTGGCATATTACAATGTCCCTGTCTTCCTCTCGATTGCATAAAGTCAATGACTCAAAGCATGCCAACTCCCATTGCCAATCAATCACAAAATGCCCCACCCTGTGTTAGAATCATAACAGACTCTAGGCAGAGCGGCAGAATAGTGCTACATCCCGGACACAGGGAATTTACCACGGTTCAGAGCTCGTTGTGTGCC
>WGBT01000132.1 GCA_015494185.1 Hyphomicrobiales bacterium
AACCGGTAGGTGAGCGCCAAGGTGTCGCCAAACTGCTCACTTTTGCTTAATTGGGCACGTTCACCGGCAAACAGATCTGGCGGCAGATGATCCCACAGCCGTGCCCGGCCCCGCGCGCCAAGCATCACTGGAGCTATCGCAAGCCGTAAATAATCGGCCATGCCTGCTGCCAGAAACCCGCCGATCATATGCGCTCCCCCCTCGACCAGCAAGGTCTTGACCCCGCGCGCGCCAATCAGATCGACAATCTCATCCACTGAAACCTCACGATGCGGCCCCCGCCAGACTTCCGCCAACACGCCCAATCGCTCTTCAAGTTCAGGATCCGCATCGGCCCCGCAGATCACCAGTTTTTCGCCGTCCCCCTCATGAAAAAAACGGGCGGATTGCGGCAGCCGTCCACTCCGTGTAACAACGATTTTCAAAGGATGCGGCGCGAGACCCCGCTTCTGACGCAGTTCGAAACAAACAGGATCACGGGTTGCAAGCGAAGGATTGTCCCGGCGCAAGGTTTCAGCCCCGATCAAAATGGCATCGACCTGGGCCCGCAACCGGCCCACTGCCGCATAATCCTCCGGGCTCGACAACATCAACCGCTGCGGCGCGGTATCATCGAGATAGCCATCAAGGGAAACCGCTGCTGAAATGATGGTTTGCACGGCCCGGCCCTAGCTCCCGTTACTCTTCAATTTGAAAACAGCCTCGATTTCCGCCCTCATGAGCTCACAAATGGCTTCGACAACGGCATAGCCTTTTTCTTTGGTTGCCTTTGAGGGACCGCCAATGACGCCTGAGCGGGTATAATGGGCCATCCCTTTGAGCAACAACTGATCGCGGCGCGAAACCAGCTCATCGACGGCTTGATCACGGCGGACAAGCGCCCCATGATAGGCCAGCATCACCGAAGTTTCATATTCCCCCGCATGCATATCGTCATGGACACTCAGTTCAATCCCGGCCCTGGCAAAGGCTTGGGTCATGATGTGTCTTTCCGGCCCAAGATAAAGCCGTGGCGCCTCAATATTCATCTCCTGTGCCAGATTTCGCAACACATAATTGCCGCCATGGCCATTGATTACGACCAGCCGTTGCGCCCCATGATGGGCTACCGAGGCAAAAATATCCTCAATGAGCCTGACCAATGTGGCGGCCCCAATCGAAGTGCTGCCCGCAAAGCCTGCATGTTCATGGGAACAAGAAAAGGTGATGGGCGGCAATAACAGCCCGCCAATCTGCGCCGCCAGTTTTGCGGCAAGGGTTGCGGCAATCAGACTGTCTGTGGTCATCGGCAAATGCGGACCATGCTGTTCAAAGGCGCCAACCGGCAGCACCGCACAGCTCCAGTTTTCCTGCTCAAGCTCTGCCGCGGTTTTGTGAAACGCCGTTTCCCGCACGCCCTGCTTCCTTTCGTATTATCAGCCTATCCGCATGATCCGCCGCCCCTAAGCCAAGCCCCGTCCTTCCATGCCATGATGAGGCACTGTCTGTGAAGGCCAAGTTTCGGCTTTTACAATTTTACCAAATGATTAGGCGATGATAAGGAAAGAGCAGTACGGGAAAAAGACCGCAAAAACGGCGGCAGCCTTGATTGGCCCTTAAACACAACCGCCAAATGCAAATAACCGTTCCTTATCGGTCATGGCTGCCATGATGTTTCTCGTGCATTTGGGCCGCCCCCAAAATCGGGCCGCTTTTGCCTTCCTGCAACAACACGGTGCAGCCATCGATGCCTTTTCCCATCAAGGCATGGCGCGGCAGTTTAATGGTTTTGGCCTTGCCCTCCCACATGCCGACCACCGACAAATCGCGCACCACATTATAATAGCTCAAAACCTCACCGGCATTTTCTCCCGCCCGCACCGCAACGGTTTCCTTGCGCTTGGTCAACACCACCCAAACCACGGCCTCCTTCACGGTCATGCCTTTGGGCGCATCGGGCAGCGCAAGATAAACAGCGCCCCCCTCAAACCATAAACGCAATGGCACGCGCTTGTTCTTCAGCGCTTTCATCGAATTGCGGATAGCCCTTTCGACATCCCATTCACGGCTGCCAACGGCGTGTTCGATCCCATTGACAACCATTTGCGGCGTGTAAACCTCATGATCGCCCCGGCGGCGGGCATAATCACGTTGGCGTTGCGAATATTTGGGGCTGGCGAGGGTATCTTTCCAGTTCAGATAGTCCCAATAATCCACCGAGTAGCTCAGGGCGATCACCGAATCGTCATCGATATAGCGCTTGAGCAACTTATCCGCTGGCGGACAGGAGGAGCAACTCTGACTGGTGAACAATTCCAAAACATTGGGAATTTTCGGCTGCTCTTGGGGCATTTTGGGCATTGCTGCAGGAGCCGCAGGAGCAGAGACGGCCGGGCTCAGTCCCAACAGCCCTTCCCACGCCACCAAACCGGCGGCGAGCATGATCAACAGCAAACCTGCTATCCATTTTCCCAATCGCATTGCCAATTGCATGACCAGCAAGAATTCCTTTTGCTTCAAGGTCTTCATACCATCCCTCTTCAATATGAGGAAGAGGTTGTTCAATTGCCAGTCACGAGTGGGTGAGCGGCAGCCTGAAGACATTCGAATGAGAGTGTTTAAAGAAATTGTTGCCGTTTGTTGCGGTTTGTTTCAATTCCGAATAAAGTTACTGACAAAATTCAGTCACCACACACTGGGCCACCCCACTCTGTGGCCGAAGGAGTCTTTTGCCCAACTCAATGATGATCGAGCTGACCAAGCATTTATCCCATTTTCCCAAGTGTCCTAACAATTTCACGATCAACAGATAAAACAATGACCAGACTTTCCATAAAATATCAATGCACTAACAAAGTATAAACAATTCAGGACGCGTTTCTTAAAAACAGAGGTTTCCCACGCTGTCATGGCCATACGCGATACCGAAAGAGGGCTGATTGCCCGATATATTGCCCGGGTTCTCGAACGGGGTGACTTGCCGCTGCGCGCCACCCGCCACATCCTCGGCTGGCTCAATGAACGGGGCGATGCGCTTGCCCTGCCCTTGCCCAAACCGTTGTCAAAGGCCATCGGCAATATTTACAATAACAAATTCAAATTCCCTGAACTGGAAGCAGCCTATGCGGCCCATCGCGACCAAGTTATCGCCATGCTGCGCCAAGCGGCTGAAGAAACCGCCCCGCCAGAACCCCTTGCCAGCAATGTCCGGCGTCTGACCGAAGCTTTGAAATTACCCGATGCAGCCTGGAAAATCATGGGGCTGATCGCGGCTTATCCACGGTTTGAGCAAGTCGAATATCTCTGCGACAATGTCATCGAAGCAGCCGGCCCCATGACCCGCGGGATTGCCTTACTGGTTGGCGAACCCACACGCACTGTTGAACAATTGCTTGCTCCGCTGGGGGAGCTTTCCACCTCCGGCCTCATTCAATCCCGCGAACATGGCGACCAGCTCGCCGGGGCGGCCGGACGTTATGGCATTCCCTGGCGGATCGATGTCAGCCTCGACCAAAGCTTTGCAAACTTTCATGAGATGCGCCACACTTTGCTGGGGCAACGTCTCAAGACCAGTCTTGATCTCGATGACTATCAACATATCGCCAAAGACCGTGATTTGATTGTCGGTGTCTTGAAAGGTGCGGCAGAACGCAAGGCACACGGGGTCAATATCCTGCTTTACGGCCCGCCGGGATCAGGCAAGACGGAACTGACAAAAATGGCCTGCCAAGCCGCAGGCCTTGATCTTTACGCTGCTGGTGAGCAGACCCCTGCGAATGACAACGAAGCCGAACGGAGCGAACGGCTCGCCGATCTTGTCTTTGCCTTGAAACTCATGGCGGGTTCAGAAAAAAACGCCATTTTATTCGACGAAATGGAAGACGTTGCCTGGCAGCTCATTCGCCGGGGCGGCTCCAAGGTCTATCTCAACCGGGTTTTGGAAAACAATCCAGTTCCGGTGCTTTGGACCTCCAACAATATTGCTGAAATCGACCCCGCCGTTTTACGCCGCATGACCCTTGCCATCGAAGTCAAACAGCCCCCGCCAAAACAACGTGAACGCATCCTCAAGCGGCTCGACCGGCGCATTGGTGTTGGGCTGTCCGAAGATGAGATCCACACCCTGGCGCGCAATATCGATACCACGCCGGCCGTGCTTGAAAATGCCTTAAAGGCCGCGCTTTTTGCCGATGGAGGCAGCGCGGCGGTTGAGCGGGCCGCCCGCGGCATTGTCCGTGCGATTTCCGGCGGCAACACCCAAAAGCCCCAAACCCCGCCGGATTTCGATCCCAAAATGATCTGCGCGCGCCCCGATCTCGTCACCTTGACCGAGCAATTGAAAGCTGGCGAACGCCTTGGTTTTTCATTGTTGTTGTCAGGTCCCCCAGGCACCGGCAAGTCCGCCTATGGACGTTATTTGGCCCAAGAGCTTGGGCTGGAAATCATTCACAAACGCGCCTCCGATCTGCTTGGCGCCTTTGTTGGCGAATCTGAATCCAATATCGCCGATGCTTTTGAACAAGCCCGTGAAAACAATGCCTTGCTGATTTTCGACGAGGCCGAAAGCTTCTTGTTTGACCGGCGGGAGGCGGTCCGTTCTTGGGAGATCACTCAGGTCAATGAAATGCTCACATGGATGGAAGATCATCCGCTGCCGGTATGCTGCACAACCAATCTAATGGACCGGTTCGACCGCGCCTCGATGCGCCGTTTCACGTTCCACGTTCAGTTTTCTTATCTCGATCAAGACGCGCTCAAACGCGCCTATCAGGTCTTTTTCAACTGTCGCAACGTCCCTGCCGAGGGTTTGGCTCTGGGCAATCTCACCCCCGGCGATTTCGCCCAAGCCCGCCGTCAGGCCGAGGTGCTCGGCGTCAAGCAAAATATCGGCAAGGTGATTGATCTACTCAGTGAATTAAGCCTGGCCAAACCAGGCACGAGCAGCAACATCGGCTTCAGACCCAGCCGCCCTTAAACCCCGTCCTTCCCTCCCAAGCCCAAGGACTGCGGGGATTCCAAGGGCTGACAAGAGCTTGGCGGGAAAACAGAAATTGGTCTCAGGCTCGCTTCTCAGGAAACCGCCAATCATACCGGCGGTATTTATTATTGACCGCTGACTTTTTTCGTATCCCTTTGAACTTTTTGCGTTAATTGAACGGTATACGAACGAAGGTCAGGGGCCGGTGGTATCAGTTATTAAGTTTCTGATTGGCGAAGAACACGCTGACATTCTGCCCCACAGCAAGATGTTTCAGATGGGTGGGATCATGAGGCGAAAAGCGGACCGGCCGGGTTTGTGTCCTCGAACTGACCTGAGGCAAAATCGCCCGCAGCCGCGCCTTGTGTTTTTTCCCTGAATTGTGGATCTGAAAGGTCACCATTTCCCCCGGTTTGAGCCGTTCAGCCATTTCAGCGGACAAATCCACCTCAATTTCCAGGGCATGATTATCGACCAATTCCAGAATATGCGGCGCCTCTGCGGTCACAAAACTGCCAACTTGGGTGAAGAGTTTCATCACCGTTCCATTATAAGGCGCCCTTATGGTCGAAAGCGCAATGTCGAGTTTTTTCTGGCGCAGACTGGCTTCTCTGATCTTGACATCGGCCTCAGCGGCGCGCACTTGCGCCTTGGCGATTTGCACATTGAGATAGGCTTCTTCATAGCGGGCTTTTTGAAAGGCGGCCGATCGTTTGAGCCGTTTTTGACGCGCAAAAATATTCTGTTTCAAAGCCTGTTCGGCCTTGGCAATGGCTACTTTGGCCCGGGCGGCGGCAAGTTCTCCCTCGGCTTGAGCCATTTCACTTTCCAGCCGCGATGTATCAAGAACGGCCAGAATACTGCCTTTCTTGACCTCATCCCCGATCCGGACCCTCAATTCTTTCACAAGCCCCGGCACCTGTGTCGAGACTTTGCCGCTGCGAAAGTCTTTGATGCGGCCAATGATGGGCTCACTGTCCTGAGCAAAAAGCGAGGCAGGAAAGAAGACAACCGCCGTCAGTACAGCAACAAACGCCCCTAAAAAGCTCCAGATCGGTTTTGGCATATCGCTTCTCGGTCTCATCAGATGCAACAAATACTTTATTTTAATTTTAACATTTTAATTTTAGTGTTATTTCAGCTTCGTTTTAGCATCAAATTGGGACCATTTCAGGGTTGGCTTAGGTTTGGCAAAGGCTCTCTTCAAAGCTTGCCCGGCGCCTTATCAAACAGCGCCAGGCAGCCCAAGCCATCATCTTACCCATCGAAGGATCAGTGATGACCATGATGATGATGGTGGCGATGATAATGATGGTGGTGGCGATGATGATGATGGTGCCGATGTGCATGACGCCACCGGCGATGGTGATGATGGCGATGGTGCCGGTAGCGATGGGCCAAGGCTAGGGCATGGCCCACAATATGCCCGACATGATGACCATAACCATGATGATGATGATGATAATAGCCCGCCTGAGCGGCATTTCCGGTTGACAGCGTCAAGATGGTTGCCATTGCCACGGCGGCCGTTGTTGAAAATAGTGCTTTCATTTCTCCAACTCCTTTCAAGAGATCGATTCAAAGAACGCAACAGCTTTTTGCAAAAACAATATTTTTGCCAATGATGTATTGGTACAGAGCATTTATATCTTGCTCTCTCAGCCGTTGCTACCCTTTTCGTCTCACTCACGCCCAAATAGGTTCAAAATTATTGGCCTTTTTTTGTTTGTTTTTTCTTGTTTGACGCTTGGCCAGCATTGGGGGAGCCAGCCAAGCACGCATCGCATCGATGATTTGAAAGCGGCGTTACGGCATTTGATTACGGCATTTGATAACGTGCCTGGGTTGTATGACCGTGGGGATCCTTCAAGGTGACGCTCACCCGTGCGCCTGAGCCGAGCGCCACAGGAGCTGCCGCCTCAAGTTTGTTGCCCCCCGCATCTGCAAGCGTCAAGGGGCCGTGACGGCCTTGTGAGGTCAGGATCATGGCGGTGCCTTCAAAACCTTTGGCGGGCTCGGCCTTGCCATCGTGATTGGTCAAATAAAGCGCAAGCTTGCCATCCTTGACCACCAGTTCCCCATGATGATCGTCAAGCTCAAGAACGACACCGCCATGACTTGGTTTAGGATGATGCTTGGCATGATCCGCCGCACTTTCGGAACCATGATCATGGTCGTCTTTCATGTGACCGTCATGTTTATGACTATCGTGTTTATGACCATCGCCATCGCTATGGCCTGTGCCATGATCATGGCCTTCGGCGGCCCAGACCATATTGGCCACGCCAAGGCTCAAGGCAGCGACAAAAGCAAGGCTTGCCAGTTTGAACAGCTTGATTTCCCTCATGATGCTTCTCCTTTGCTTGATGTACCTGTTGCCAGGTTGGGGTGAACGGGATGCGGTGTTTCATTGCGGTGCACAAGTCTGTAAAGCACCGGCAACACCAACAAGGTGAGCAGGGTTGACGAAATGATGCCGCCGATCACCACGGTGGCCAGCGGGCGCTGCACTTCAGCCCCCGCCCCTGTCGCAATCGCCATCGGCACGAAGCCAAGCGAGGCCACAAGGGCCGTCATCAGGACCGGCCGCATGCGTTTCATGGCCCCTTCGACAACCGCGTCATAAACACTGGCACCTTCGCGGCGCAGATTGTTGATGAACGAGATAATGACCAGCCCATTGAGCACCGCCACACCTGACAGCGCAATAAAGCCAACCCCCGCCGAAATCGACAGCGGAATGCCGCGCAGAGCCAGGGCCGCCACCCCGCCTGTCAAAGCAAGCGGAATGCCGGTGAAGACGATCAGGGCATCCTTGACCGTTCCCAGTGATGTAAACAGCAGCAGGAAAATCAGCGCCAATGCCACCGGCACCACAATGGCCAAGGTCTTGGAGGCGGAAATCATTTGCTCGAACTGCCCGCCCCAGGTGATCCAGTAGCCGGCGGGAAGGGGCACCCCCTTGTCGATACGGGCTTGAGCATCCGAGACAAAGCCGCCCAAATCCCGGCCTCTCACATTGGCGGTGACAACGATACGCCGTTTTGAGTTTTCCCGGCTGACCTGATTGGGCCCCGGGGCCATGGTGATGGTGGCAATGTCCCCCAACTGAATGAAACGGGGCATCTTGGCGTTGGACTGAGCATAAAGGGCGCTTACAACCGCTTGATCCTGATCGTCTTGACGCGGCGGCAACGGAATCGGCAGCGAGCGCACCGCATCCATGTCCGTGCGCAACTTTTCTGGCAACCGCACGACGATATCAAAGCGCCGGTCGCCCTCAAACAAAGTGCCGGCTTTTTTCCCGCCAACAGCAATTTCAATGACTTCCTGCACATCCGCCACCGACAGACCAAAGCGGGCAAGTTTCTCCCGGTCTAGTTCGATGGTCAAAAAGGGCAGACCAGACACCCGTTCCACCTGGACATCTTCAGCCCCCGACACGGTTTGCAAAATCGCAGCAACCTGATTGGCCAGTTTCAGGAGCTGGTCGAGATCATCGCCAAAAATCTTGACCCCGATATCCGCCCGCACCCCGGCGATCAACTCATTGAAGCGCAGCTGAATGGGTTGCGAGATCTCGTAATTACTGCCGGGAATTTCCATTGCGGCCTTGCGGATATCCTCGACCACCTCGGCCTTGCTCTTGCTGGGATCGGGCCACTGATCCTTGGGTTTGAGCATCACATAGCCATCGGAAATCGAAGGCGGCATTGGATCGGTCGCCACTTCAGATGTGCCGGTCCGGGCAAAGGCTTCCTTGACTTCCGGAATTTGAATCAGACGGGTTTCCAACATCTGTTGCATCTTCACCGATTGCGTCAGCGAAGTGCCCGGCCCCCGCAGCGCCTGAACCGCAACATCCCCCTCATCGAGCTGGGGAATGAATTCGGTGCCAAGCTTGGTGGCCAACAGTCCGCTCAAACCAAGCAAAACCACTGTGGAGGCCAGAACGACCGGCGTATTGGCAAGCGCCCCTTTGAGAAGCGGCCGATACACACGGCGGGCGCTGCGCACGATGACATTTTCTTTTTCCGCCACCTTGCCGGTCACCAACAAGGCAACGGCGGCCGGAACAAAGGTGACAGAGAGGATCATGGCGCCAATGAGGGCCATGATCACCGTCAGCGCCATGGGCGTGAACATTTTGCCCTCAACCCCTGTCAGGGTGAGGATCGGCAAATAAACCACCATGATGATAAAAGAGCCAAACAGGCTTGGCACAATGACCTGAATGGTCGCCTCGCGGACGGTTGAGAAGCGTTCCTGCAAAGTGAGCAAACGGCCGCGCCTGTGTTGTTCCTCGGCCAAAAGCCTAAGACAGTTTTCCACCACAATGATGGCCCCGTCGATGATGATGCCAAAGTCGATGGCGCCCAGGCTCATCAAATTGGCGGAGATCTTGTGTTCCACCATGCCCGATATGGCAAACAGCATGGACAGCGGAATCATCATCGCCGCAATCAGCGCGGCACGGAAATTGCCCAGAAACAGAAACAGGATGACAATGACAAGGGCGGCCCCTTCCATCAGGTTTTTTTCAACCGTGGCAATGGTGCGGTTGACCAGATGGGTGCGGTCATAGACCGTGCGCAGTATGACCCCCTCAGGCAGGCTTTTCTTGATCTCTTGCAATTTGGCGTGCACCCGCTGTGACACCGCACGGGAGTTTTCGCCAATCAACATCACCGCAGTGGCAAGGACGACTTCACGGCCATTATGGGTGCCCGCCCCAGTGCGCAACTCATGGCCAATGGCCACTTCGGCCACATCTTGAATCCGCACCGGATTGCCCATGTGAGTGCCAACCGGAATGAGCAACAAATCTTTGAGATCGCCAACTTGCCCCGGCGAGCGCACCAGATATTGTTCGCCATTGCGTTCGATATAGCCCGCCCCCACATTGGAATTGTTGCGGTCAACCGCCCGCATCAGATCCTCGAGCGACAGGCCAAAGGCGGTCAGTTTTTCCGGATCGGGAAGAATATGATACTGCTTGGTATAGCCCCCGGTGGCATTGACCTCGACCACTCCCTTCACGGTGCGCATTTGCGGCTTGACCACCCAGTCATGCAGAGTGCGCAGGTCAGTGAGAGTGTAGGGGGTGCCATCCTTTTTACGCGCGCCGGGCAGCGCCTCCACCGTGTAATAATAGATTTCCCCAAGCCCGGTGGAAATCGGTCCCATTTCCACCTCTATGCCCTCCGGCAATTGGTCGCGCACCTGCTGCACCCGCTCATTGACCAGCTGGCGGGCAAAATAGATATCGGTGCCATCCTTGAAGACCACGGTGACCTGGGACAGGCCATAGCGCGACAAAGAGCGGGTATATTCCAGCCCCGGCAAGCCGCCAAGCGCCGTCTCGATGGGAAAGGTGATGCGCTGTTCGACTTCCAAAGGCGCATAGCCCGGCGCCGAAGAGTTGATCTGCACCTGCACATTGGTGATGTCAGGCACCGCATCGATGGGCAGACGGATGAAATTATAAATGCCGATCCCTGCCATGGCCAGCGTTGCAAAGATAACGAAGACCCGCTGTGAGACGGCAAAGGAGACAATGTGATTAAGCATAAACGGTCTCCTTAATGGGAATGGTCAGCCTGGCCCTTGGAGAGCTCGGCTTTCAGTATGAAACTATTGCCCGCGACATAGGTTTGCCCGGGCAGCACCCCGAAAAGAATTTCGGTATACTGGCTATCTCGAATGCCAAGCTCGACTTCCTTGGCGACGAAATGGTGCCCCTTTTTGGCCTTTTGCTCGACAAAGACAACCGGTTTGCCATCGAGATATTGAATAGCCTCATTGCGCACGGCGACATAGGCTTTCTGCTTGCCCAGCAACACACGCCCGGTCACAAACAGCCCCGGCCGCAAAGTCCCATTGGGGTTTTTGACAACAGCGCGGGCCAACATGCTTTGGGTGTCCGCCATGCCAATGGGGGAGATATAGGCAATCCTGGTCTTGATCGGGGGAGCCCCATCCAAAGTGATGATCTCGACTTCTTGGTTGAGTTTGAGTTTCTTGAAATCGCGGGGATAGACCCTGAAATCCACCCAGACGGTGGATAGATCGGCGATCACCATAAGCTTGTCATCCCGGTCGACATGTTCGCCAAGCCCAACCCGCCGGGCGATCACCGTGCCATCGATGGAAGCGGTCACCGAATAACGCTTCAGGCTTTCGTCACTTTCGATCGTGACCAGCGTATCCCCCTTTTTGACCGGACTTCCAAGCCGTTTGTGAATACTGCGCACCACACCGGGAAAACGCGGCGTGACCTGCACCACCCGTTCTTCATTGGGGGCGATGATACCGTTCAGGGTGAGTTTCGGTTGCAATTCTTGAGGGCCGGCCTTCTCGAGAACGAGACGGGCATTTTTGAAACGAACGGCATCGAACTCGACTTCGCGGCCCATCGCGCCGCCACCATGCCCGTGCCCGCCGTGCCCATGATCATCGTGCCCGCCGTGGCCGTCTCCCATTTTGCCCCCTTCGGCACCATGCTCATGGGAATCGGCCGGTTTGGGAGGCTCGATCTGGTTGATCAACACCGCGCCGATCACCCCACCGGCAAGAATAAAGCCGACAGCGCCCAGTTGGGCCACGGTTTTGACCATCCGGGCCAACAGGCTTGGCGGCGGGGAGGCCGTTTCAGCTGGTGCATCCTTGGCATTTTGTTTTTTTTCCGGCATGTCTCATCTCGCAAATCTGGGTAATTTCTGACCATTCAAGGGATCAATCCCGGTCAATGTCTTGATGTTTGCCGCCGCGGTGCGGCATTGCACAAGGGTATCGATCTGACGGCTTTGCGCTTCGGTCAAAACGGTAATCGAATCCAACAAATCGACCACCTTGAAACGCCCGCGGAAATATCCCCGGCGGATCGAGACTACCGCATTGCGGGCTTTGGGCACAATACTCAACTGGTAACGGCGGGTCTCGTGGCAATTCCGATGCAAGGCGCCAAAAGCCGCAATCAGCCGGCGTTTCAGCTCTTGCCACACCACATCACGCTCATAGGCGGCTTTGCCAACCCGTTCTGCGGCCGCTAAGATCGCCCCCTCATTCCGGTCGCGTATGGGAATGGCCACCGCCCCCTTGGCAACCAGAGCAACATCATCGGTTTCGTTGAAACGGCGCACCCCGATTCCCAGCGTCACATCAGGAACGGCCAGCGAATGCTGAACGTCGAGCTCGGCAAGGCGAACCGCATGCAAGGCCTCGAACTTCTGCAGATCAGGATGGGATTTGAGCCGGGCCAGAATTGCAATCAGCGGCGTGGCTTCCCGGGTTGGGGGCAATAAGTCGCCGCGAACCCGGGTGCCATTGGACAAATGCCCCGACCAGTTCGAAGCCAGTTTCTGCCGCGCGGCCTTGAGTTCAAACTGAGCCGATTCAAGCGCGATCTTGGCCTGTTCCGCTGCAATCTGACCACGGGTCAAATCAGCCTCAGGGGACCCGCCTGCGGCAACCCGTTCCCTAAGCGGCCGCAGTAATTCGAGAAATTTCCCCCGTTGCGCCTTCCGCAGCGCCAGCTTTTTCTGCGCCCCAAGAACGGCAAAAAAGTCGCGCGCAACCCGGGCAATGATCGCCCGTTTAATCGCCCGCAGCTCAGCGGAACCAAAATCTTCAGCGGCCTGCCCCCTGTTGATCCGGGCCGCCCGCTTGCCGCCCAGCTCAAACCGCTGATCCAAACCAAGGGTGATTTCAGAGCCGCCAAAGCCACTTAAGGCGCCGCTGCCCAGAAAATTGTCAACGTCTACGGAAAATTCCGGGTTGGGCGAGAGCGAGGCTTGATAAGTCTCAGCCCGAAGGGCCTCGGTTTCCATCTTCTGCGCTTTAAGACGCGGATCAAACGCAAGGGCCTTGCTAACCGCCCGCTCGAAGGTAAGCGTGGCGGCGGCCACAACTGAAATTGAATTTAAAGAACTCACTAAAACAACGCAGGAACTGAACAAAAACAC
>WGBT01000133.1 GCA_015494185.1 Hyphomicrobiales bacterium
ATCCGTGGCGTGGTGCGAGGTTTGTGACGCTTGATCCGCTTCGCCGCATCGGCTGTTTCAGCCACGTTTGCGCCTGAAACCATCGCCGCGCTTCCTCCTGCCATATCGACCAACCGGCGCAACATTTCCACGAACAGGCCCGACATGGGCACGCTGGACCAATCGGAATTGGCGGTGATATGGAACAGCACCAACCAGCCCTTGCCACGGCGCAGCGCCGAAACCAGCGGGGTGCCATCTTTCAGCCGCGCCCAAACTTCGGCATGACTGGCCCCAAGGGCGGCCGGATCCGCCAAAACCTGGCGCTTGACCGCAACATCCTTGGGCACTTTCAACCCATGAAACGGACTGTCCTCTTCAAACGGGCTGAGCGGTTGCGGTTCACTCCACGACAAGGCCCCGCCAAGGGAGCGCTCCCCCCGCCGCAGCGGCACCGGCAACAGCTGATCGCCTCCCTTTTCCAACCGCGCCCCGGCAAACCGCACCAACATGCCGCCCCGCTCGACCCATTGGCTCAAGGCCGCAAATGGCGCGCCACTGATACGCCCAATGTCCGCCAATATGATGACCGACATTTTCGCCTCCAGCAGTTCCTTGACCGCCAAGGACAAATTGCTTTTGCCCGGAATCGTCACTTCAGTGAACGGATCTAGCGCCTTGCGAATGTAATAGCTCGGCGACAGCAGCGGCTGCGCGCTCTCCCGGGCTTCCCCTGAAATCAGACCAACCCGTTTCCAACGTGCCCGGTGATCGAGAAGATGCACCGCTGCCGCCGAACGCTGACCCGCGATCTCAAGCCGGCTGATCTCATTGCGCAGCTCCAAGGGCAGGGTAAAGCGAACCTTGGTCTCCCGCTCTCCCGGTTTGAATGAAAACCGCACTTCACCCAGCCGTTGCCCCTTGCTATTGAAGGCATAAACCTGCCCCGCCAAAGCCCGCGCCGTATCGGCACGGCGAAGATGCGCCTCGAGCTGACCAGCCTTGTCCACCGTTGCAAACAGGCCCACCGGGCCGGGACCATGGTGCTGCTCGCCCGCTTTGAGGCTGTTGCCGGTGGAGGCGGCTTGCACAACGATCAAATGCGCCGAATCAGAAGCCAACCGGCGCAGCGCTTTGAGAAAAGCCGCCGCACGACCATGATCAACGGCATCGGAAATCCAGTAAAACAGGGGCGCCTTGTTGTTGTTTGCACGCGTCTTCGTCACCGCATCGGCCGCATCCTGCCGATTGGCGAATTGCCGTTGCAACGCCCGTAAAACCGCCATCCGCGCCGGCGCAAAAGGTTGCGGCTTGAGACTATCGAGCTTTTGTAAAGCGCGTGACGATGTGGTCGCCGCGATCGACACAAAACCGGTTTCCGGCGCGGTGGGAACCAGATAGACAACGCGATTGTCTTCACCCGCCCGTGCCAAAACCGCCTTTGCATGACGTTTGCGGCGTTCCCAATCGTTCGCCGAGGCCCAGCCATTGTCCAACACCACCACCACCGGCCCGCGGCCAGGCAACACTTCCTGATCCGGAAACAAGACCGGACGCGCCAAAGCCAGAATGATCAGCGTCACCAAGAGGATCCGCAACAGTGTCAACCACCAAGGGCTATGGGAGGGCGTTTGCTCCGAGGTTTCAAGCCCCTTGAGCAGACGCACCGGGGGAAATTTCAGCCGCCGCGGCCGCGGCGGTGTCAGCCGCAACAACCACCAAATGACGGGCAGCGCGAGCAAACCCGCCAAGACATAAGGAGCGGCAAATCCAATGGGGCCGAGCGCCAACATTGTTGTTATCGTGCCCTTTCGCAATCAATCTCGATGATAGGTGACATCATGACAGATGATACCGGCTGGCAATCCTTCCTCCACAGCGATACCGCCAGCCTCGCTACACCTCGCTATAACAGCAAACGGTATCATAATTTACGGCTCAACAAGATTAAATTTTCCTCATCCTTGGGGGGGGTTGGGCTTGAGTTCGTCAGGCTTGGCTCGTCAAGACCATGATCACAGCTTCTTCTGCTCCCTTCCGTTGATCCTCATCCGCCAACCGCGCCGTAACGATAGTCCCCCGCAGCGCCGTTCAACCGGGCAAACAGCGCCAGCAAGGCTTCCGCCGCCGGCCGATCCGTATGGTGGACGATGAACGACCAGCCAAGATGCGTGGCCTTGTCGGCCAGCGCGCGGCGATGGGCCTGCAAGCGCTCCTGATAGGCTTGCGCCAAACTTTCCGCACGTCCGGCCCATACCTGCTCGCGTCCGCTCATATCCTCGAAAATGATCCGCCCCTGATAGGGCAAACTTTCCTCCGCCGGGTCCAGAATCTGCACGAGATGCCCGCGCACACCCTGAGCTGCAATCTGCTCCAGCTCCGGAAAAATCTGCTCCAGCGGGGTGAGAAAATCACTCATGATGACACATTCCGAAAACCGGCCCAACCGAAATTGAAAGGGCAACCCCTGCCCCAGTGTCTTGGGACGTTTGGCGAGGACTTCGGCAACCCGGTTGGGGGTATAACGGGTTGACGAGGGCGCCAGCAAGGCCGGGATTCCGACCCGTTCCCCTGCTCGCACCAGCAATTGCGCCAAAGCCAAGGTCAGCACCGCACTGCGATCGATTTTGGCTATCGGGGACAGATGCGAGGCAAAATCCATGGCGCGGGCATTGTCCGGCCACAGCCAAACCGTATGCGCCGCCTCCCATTCCCGTTCACGCACGAAGAGATTTTGCGTTGCGGCAGAACGGCGCCAATCGATCTGAGACGCAGCGTCCGACTCCTCAAACGGGCGGAACTGCCAGAAGGTGTCCCCCGCCCCTTTGCGGCGCCGCCCATGAACACCATGGGTCACGGTATGCGCAACCCGGCTCGCCTCCACCAGCAGCTCTGGCATCCGCTGCGCCAGATCATGGGCCTGAGCTTCTACTTTTGATCGATTGAGCAGATGCACTGTCAATAACGCCCCTCACCCAAGGCGTCCTTCTTCAAAGGGACCTCAGCCAATTGCTTTTTTCAACTCGGCGATCACATCGGAAATCGTCACTCCCTCGGCACGGGCGGCGAATGTCAGGGCCATGCGATGTTTCAAGATCGGCTCTGCCAGCGCCAAAATGTCATCAATAGAGGGCGACAGGCGGCCATCGAGCAGCGCCCGCGCCCGCGCACAGACCATGAAAGCCTGCGACGCCCGCGGCCCCGGTGCCCAGGCGATATAGCGGTCAATATCACGCACAGCCGTATCGGCGATGCCAGACTGTGACCGTTTTTGGTTCTGTTTCTGGGGCCGGGCATTGCGGACCAACTTCAAAATCGCCTCGACAACGGTTTCCCCCACCGGCATTTGCCGCACCAAATCCTGAATCCGCATCAGCTCCTGAGCTGAAAGAATGGCTGACAGAGATTGCGAACGGCTGCCCGTGGTTTCAAGCAACATCCGCCGTTCTGCGGCCTCATCGGGATAATCGACGTCGATTTGCATCAGAAAACGGTCAAGCTGGGCTTCCGGCAATGGATAGGTGCCTTCCTGCTCCAACGGATTCTGGGTTGCAAGAACATGAAACGGCGGCGCCAGATCGTAACGTTCCCCCGCCACGGTGACATGGCGTTCCTGCATCGCCTGCAACAAGGCGGACTGGGTCTTCGGCGAAGCCCGGTTGATCTCATCAGCCATCAAAAGCTGGGTGAAGATCGGGCCTTTGACAAAACGGAAATGCCGCCGGCCAGAAGCATCCTCTTCCAAAATCTCAGAACCGACAATATCGGTGGGCATCAAATCCGGTGTGAACTGAATCCGCTTGGAATCCAGCCCCAACACCGTGGCCAAGGTTTCCACCAAAGATGTCTTGGCCAGCCCCGGCACCCCGATCAACAACGCATGTCCTCCCGCCAAGACGGTGATCAAAGACAGCTCGATAATTTTTTCCTGGCCGAAAATCACCGTCCCTGCGGCGTCACAGACAGAGCGGATCTTGGCCCCTGCGGCTTCGATTTCGCCAACGAGGTCTTCGGCTGCTTCTTGGGTCATGGTCATCGCGCCGGTCACAAAGCCTCCTATCTCTTTTCTGTATTTGATGCGTCACCACATCTATATGATCGGGTGCATGATCAGGCAACGGGCGAGCAACCCAGACTATACGACCTTTGCCCACCGATCTGAAACAATTTAATTCAATGGACGATTTTTGTGGCGCCGATATGGTCTGCAACCTATGCAGCGATCCCTTAATAAAGAGCTCTCCAGAAACCTTTACACAACTTGCGACGAGGATCACCTCGATTCAAGGGCGATTATGCGCATATATTTTATTGATTTATTGGTGGCGCTTTCGCCCCGGTTTCCTGTAAAGGAAGATCAAGCGATGTTTTCATGAGGAAAGGCTTGCGTGCAAATGATACGCATCATTCTGCTCAATCTGTTCTTGTTTGCTTTGCCCTTTCTGCTTTATAGCGGCTATATGTATCTGGTTCGTGGACACCGCGATCCTTTGATGATTTTGGAGAACGCGCCGCTGTCCTGGCTGATCGGCATTGGCGCCGCCTTGGCCGTCATCGCCCTTTTCACCCTTGGCAAACTCGACGGCAAGCCCCCCGGCCAGATCTATGTCCCTTCCACCGTGAAGGATGGTCAAATCGTGCCAGGTCATTTCATTGGTCCATCGGCGCAAAAGGCAGCGGTTCCCCAAAACCACACAGCCGAATGACACTCTTAAAGATAAAACACCTGTTGATGAGAGATTAGAGCAATAATTGATCGACGATGACCAGCTCTTCCACCCGCCCGCAAACATCGCAGCCCCCAAAAGCCAGATCTGAAGGGGCTTTGCAACCGGGGCATAAACCCAGCCGGCTTAAAGCGGACTGGCTTAAATCACCCGCTGTGACCCGTGTCTTTACGGCCCTGAACCAAGAAGGTTTCGAGGCCCGTGTGGTCGGCGGCGCAGTGCGCAACAGCCTGCTTGGCCGGCCGGTCAGCGATATCGATTTTGCCACCACCGCCCCGCCTGACGACACCATAAGACTAGCCCAAGCTGCAGGCTTTAAAACCATTGCCACCGGGATTGAACATGGCACGGTCACCTTGGTGGTCAAATCCCCCGGCGCTCCCCCGGCCTCATTTGAGGTCACCACCTTACGCCGCGACGTCGATACCGATGGCCGCCACGCAAAAGTGGCTTTTTCCCAAGACTGGCAGGCTGATGCCAGCCGCCGTGATTTCACCATAAACGCCCTTTATGTCGATGCTGAGGGGCGGATCTATGATCCTGTGGGCGGCCTCGATGACATCCTTCACAAACGGGTGCGTTTTATCGGTGATCCTGAACAGCGTATCGCCGAAGACTATTTGCGCATTTTGCGGTTCTTCCGCTTTTTCGCCGAATATGCGCCACCCGAAAGCGTACCGGATACCGAGGCGCTTGAGGCGATTGTTCGAGGACGCGGCGGCCTTGCGCGTCTGTCCGGGGAACGGATCCGCCAAGAAATGCTGAAACTTTTGATCGCGCCTCAAGCCCTGTCTGCCCTAAGCGCCATGCGTGATTATGGCATTTTACATCGGATCTGCGGCGTCACCCGGCTGGGGATTTTCCGCAAAATGCAAGCGGCTGAGGCCCTGCTGTCGCTATCGCCAGATCCCTTGCGGCGATTGGCGGCCCTAGCCGTCACTGTTGCGGAAGATGCCAAACGGCTTGCCACCCGTTGGCGGCTTTCAAACACCGGCCGAAACCGTCTGCTGCAAATGGCCGCCTCACAGCCCCAAATTCATCAGGACATGAAAGAGCTTGACGCTAAAATTGCACTTTATCGTCTGGGGGTGGACAACTACCGGGACCGGTTATTGATGGCTTGTGCCCATGCCGACCCGAACTATCAACCGGGCCGCTGGATCTGGCTTTATGAATTGCCCGATCGCTGGCCCATCCCGCAATTTCCCCTCAAAGGCAGTGATATCATGGCCCTTGGGGTGCCAGAAGGGCCGCAAATCAGTTTTTGGCTGAAAAAAATCGAAACCTATTGGATCAAACGGAATTTTGAGCCAAGCCCGCGCCATTTGCGCCGCGCCGCCAAACAGTTGATCCGCGCCGCCTCGTCATAGCCGCAGGCTTACACTCTCGCGCGCCCTTCTCGTCAATTGACCGACCTTCATCAAGCCCAACCATGACGAGACGGGGATGAGATGGCAACAAGATATAATGATAATATTCAGCACCCCCTCCTCAGCCTGATTGCCGCTCAAGCCATCCTTCTGGTGAAAAGGAAGCGAGCTTTCTTTATGCGGCCAAAAGCCATTTGCGGGTGTCCCAAATCACCTGAACGCTTACAGTCTTGAAGGCCAAGTTCTGTCCTAAAATACCAGACAACGACCGCCCCCTTTTCACCAGCCAAAGACCGTAAAAGCCTTGGGTTGGGACTGCCAGTTCTTATAGCTTTTCAAACCATGGCTTGGCAAAAAACATTTCAAAGCCCCCCTAACTTGGCATTCAAGAGCCGAGCCTAGTAAAAACTGCGTGGAAAATGTTTGATGAAATATTCTTTGTAGCTGCCTTTGAAACCCTTCTTCTGATGCACCAGATTGAGGGCATAGTTCAAAATGGTTCGCATCCGGCGGTCCCCCTTCTTGACGGCAATCGCAACGCCTTCGCCAAAATAACGGGTTTCCGTATAGGGACCGCCACGAAAGTCACAGCATTGCTCCGAATTTTTGCCGTTCAGCCAGAAAACCAAAGTTATCCCATCCCCAAACAAAAAATCCACGAAACCGCTTTTCAAAGCTTCCTGGGCTTCACTGAGCTCTTCAAATGGGATGATTTTGGCCTTTGGGAAAAAATCGCGCAAATAGGCTTCATGCGCCGTGCCCTGAACCACTGCCACCTTTTTCCCGGCCAAAGTATCCGGCGAGATCTGCTGCAATTTTTCACTCACCCGCGCCACGAAACGCGCCGGGGTCTGGTAATAACGGTCGGTAAAATCAACCTGCCGCAAGGTTTGTTTGCTAATCGACAGAGAAGCGATAATGGCATCACCATCGCCCTTATTCAAAACCGGAATGAGATCATCCCAGTCTTGCACTTGAAATTCGCATTGCACCGCCAGCACATCACAAATCGCCCGGGCAAGATCGATATTAAAACCAGCAAGCTGGCCCGACTGGTCATAGTAGTTGAAGGGCGGATATTCGGCCTCGGTGAGAAAGCGGATTCGCTCAAGACCGGTCAAATCCGGCTTGGGAATCCGGGCCGCACTGCGCCAAGGACCGGGAATATTCACCGTGCTTTCTTGGGCATGAAGCAGCGCGCTACGCCCCAGCCCCAACGGTTGCCAAAGGCCGCCAGCAAGCACAAGCCCCCCCGCCACAATCACCACCAGACCGGCTCGCAACAAAGAAAGCCAATTGCGCAGCCGCACACTCATTTCCTCAACCTCAATAACCTCAATCCCATCATAGACAAGTCATAGACAAGCCAATCACTGCCCCCATCACACGCCGCTTCAGGCTGCCAACAGCCCGCTGTCTTCAACAAGTTTGGCCAGCGAAACCGCAGGTCTTGCCCCCATATGGGAAATGATTTCAGCCGCCGCAAGCCCCCCCAGACGGGCACTTGTTTCAAGATCGAGCTGCCGTGTCAAACCATAGAGAAAGCCAGCCGCATAAAGATCGCCGGCCCCTGTGGTATCCACCACCTTGCTGACCGGTTCCGCCGCCACAGGGATCATTTCCCCTTCGAAGACAATCACCGAACCCTTGGCGCCACGAGTGAGAGCCGCAAGACGGCATTCATTGGAAACCTGCCTACAAGCTTCATCGAAATCCGTGGTTTCATAAAGCGAGCAGATTTCTTCTTCATTGGCGAACAGAATATCCACCCCGCCTTTGATCAAGCTGCGAAAGGCGGCACGGTGGCGATCGACGCAAAACCCGTCAGACAGGCTCAACGCCACTTTCCGGCCGGCATCGGCCGCCATTCTGGCCGCTTCGAAAAATGCCGCCTTGGCTTCTGGCGGGTCGAACAAATAGCCCTCCAAATAGGTGATCCCCGCAGCTGCAATCGTTTCTTGAGAAACCTCGCCATTGCCAAGCTCCACACTGGCGCCCAGATAGGTATTCATGGTGCGTTCACCATCAGGGGTCACCAAAATCAAGCAACGGGCGGTGGGCTTCCCAGACGCACCGGCGGTGGGAGCCGTCTCATAACTGACCCCGGCTGCGGTCAGATCATGGCGGAACACTTCGCCCAGTTGATCATCGGCCACCTTGCCGATAAAGGCGGCCCGCCCCCCCAGTGAGGCCAGCCCGGCCATGGTGTTGGCCGCCGATCCCCCCGACGATTCAATCCCAGGCCCCATGGCTTGATACAGCGCTTCGGCCTGTTCGGTATTGATCAGTTGCATATGCCCCTTGGGCAGGTCATGCTGCTTGAGAAATTCATCATCACAAGTGGCGATGATATCGACGATGGCATTGCCGATACCGACCACATCGAATTTCGTGGCCGAAGCATCGAGCGGCAATATGGAGCGGCTGGCCTGCTGTTTCATTTGTTGGCGTATCCCCCGTGTTTTTTGCAGATCGTGTGAGCGTCAATGAAAGGGCCATTCGAGATTACAACCCGCCCGCACTATAGGCCAGCCCGGCTGCGCCTGTGAACCTCAAAATCAGTAAAACTTTTGCCCCCCTGCAACCGCGTCTCAAGTCTCAATCGGCTCGTGAAAATTCTGTATCAGACCAGCCAGACAGTAACCGGCTGATACCGGAGGTCTTTTTCATCGACCTTTCCATGCTTTCCGTATCCCTTTGAAGTGTCTTCATAAATCGAACGGCATACGAGCCAAGGCCCAAGGGCCTTTGGTATAATTTCCCCATCTGACCTTGACCTGTCCTTCCATTCCATGGTGAGCGTTTTTGCATTTTCGGAAACTTTGTCAAGGGTGAAACCGCTTCGCGGCCGCTTTAGCGGCCCTTGACAAAGTTTCCGAAAATGCCAGTGTCTCATCATGGAATGGAAGGGCGGATCTGACATTGTCTAGGCTCACGCCCTTTACGGGTCCTGAGCCTAAAGGATTGGGAAGCGATTGCTAAACTTTGAAACCATCTACACCGGAAAATGATGGGATCGATGCTTGACCAGAGCGCCCCTAGACCTCCAACAACAAGCGTTCCGGGCCTTCGATGGCTTCCTTGACGCGGACCAGAAAGGTCACCGCCTCCTTGCCATCGACGATACGGTGATCATAGGTCAGCGCCAGATACATCATTGGCCGTATCGTGATCTTGCCTTCGCGAACGACAGCCCGATCCTCGATCTTATGCATCCCCAAAATCCCTGATTGCGGCCTGTTCAGTATGGGAGTTGACATCATCGATCCATAAACCCCGCCGTTGGAGATGGTAAAGGTGCCCCCTTGCATCTCATCGATGGTCAGTTTGCCCGCCCGCGCGCGGGTGGCAAAATCGGCAATCTGGCGCTCGATTTCAGCAAGACTCAACCGATCGGCTTCCCGAACCACCGGCACCACCAGCCCTTTGTCGGTCCCCACAGCAATGCCGATGTGATAGTAATTCTTGTAAACGATCTCATCCCCATCGATTTCGGCATTGATCGCCGGGATTTCCTTCAAAGCATTGACACAGGCTTTGATGAAGAAGCTCATGAAGCCAAGCTTGACACCATATTTTTGCTGAAACGCGGCTTGATACTTCTTGCGCAGCTCGATCACCGCGGCCATATCGACCTCATTGAAGGTGGTCAGCATCGCCGCCGTGTTCTGCGCCTCTTTCAGCCGCCTTACAATGGTTTGACGCAAGCGGCTCATTTTTACCCGTTCCTCACGGGCGCGATCATCCGCCGATTGCGGGGCCGGTATTGGCTCAGACATCGGGGGTTCAGGCATCGGGGGGGCAGGTATGGGAGGCGCCGAAGTCGGGGCTTTTGGCAAATCCATTGCAGGCGGCCGCACTTCGGAAGGCGGTTTCATGGCCTCGGCTTCAGACGCCGGCGTCTCTGGCCTGGAAGGTCTAGCCGCCGCTTGCTGCTGGAGCTGGCCATTTTCCTTCAAGGCAGAACTTTGCACCGGGCCGTCATTGGCCTTGGCAACCGTCTTGTGTAGGTCTGATCGCTGGCTGTGGGGCTTTTGCACCGCTGACGTGGCCGCCGGATCCGATTGGGAAGCTTGTTGCGGGGGGGGCGCTCCAACATCAGCAATTTCCGCAATCGCCCCCAAAAGTGCTCCCGTTTCCACCGTTTCCCCTTCGCTTACGGCGATCTCGGCCAAGACCCCACTCGCCGGGGCAGGGACTTCAACGGTCACCTTCTCGGTTTCGAGTTCAACCAGCGGCTCATCGACGGTCACCGCATCCCCGGCCGCC
The DNA here is from genome assembly GCA_015494185.1 of Hyphomicrobiales bacterium. Classification (GTDB taxonomy): domain Bacteria; phylum Pseudomonadota; class Alphaproteobacteria; order Rhizobiales; family S144-35; genus S144-35. The sequence continues at coordinate 10,346 of WGBT01000133.1, forward strand.
TTCAGCCAGTGGGCCACGGTGGCTTCGGTAATCGATTCGCCTAAAGCCGGCACCTTGATTTCTGTCGCCATCCTGCTTCCCCCTGCCACCTCAATCCCGCCCAAGAACAACCATAAATCGCAGCAAACATGACGGACAATCATTTGCTGCCGAGTCTCTCACAGCCCAAACTCGCCCTTGCATTCCATGGTGAGCGTTTTTGTATTTTCGACAAGTTTGTCAAGCTTCCATCATGAAATACAAGGGCTGATCTGACATTGCCGATCACGAACCATCTAAGATTACATGCCGCTTGACACTTCAAAGCGAAAAGACCGCCTCGATCAGGCTTTCTTTTTCGCGCTCATGGGTTGCCAACAATCCGGTTGCCGTCGCCGCTGATTCCGGCCGGCCAATATAGC
>WGBT01000134.1 GCA_015494185.1 Hyphomicrobiales bacterium
CCCCGAGTTGCCACAGAAAATGGAGGGGAGGCCAAGACGTGGAGAGAAGACGTGGAGAGAAGACCTGGGGAGATAGGTTGTTATTTCATCAGGGGGAAGGCTTTGAGGATAAAGGTTTGGGGGATCGCATTCCCCCCTTATGGGGGCAAGGAGGGTTGGACTTAAAGCGATTTTTTTGCCACTATGGCATTGTTAAAGAAACCAAATGCTTAAAAATGCCCAAAATGGAACTTGTTTTGGATCATTGCAAGTGAATGAGGCTGAAGGGAGCGATAGGGGCTGAAAGCTCTTTGCGAGCGGCGTTGGAATTGCCGGCAGTCTTCCATTCGTGAAAGGGAAGATCAAGGCAAGGGGGAGGGGCGTTAACATTGACTTTACCTGGTTCAGATTTTGCCGCAGACTTGTGTTATCTTAACCCCTGTAACGGTGTAACGGTGTAACGGTTTTTGCGAAGCAAAGCCCAAGGTTATCACAGGTATCAAGGTTATCACAGGTATTATGAGGCTTGAGAAAACCACTTAAGATTTAAACTCAAACATGATTTATTTGAAAGATTCATTAACAGTTTCTTGCTCTATGCGTTAAAAGCTTGACAAGACAGGAAAAATAAAGGGATCGTCAAAAAATGACACCAATTGCCCAACACGGCGCCCCCAACACGGCGCCCAGGCCGAAAAACTCGCGGGTGTTTTGGGATTGGTGTCATGGATCGCGGTTCTGGATCATACGGGGTTTGTGAGAGGACAGGGAGTTTGGCAATGAAGCTTCGGGGGATTGGACCGGTTGCCGCAGGACTTTTGGCCAGCCAGTTGCTGGGGGCCAATGTCGCGACAGCACAGGAGAGCGGGATTACCGATCGGGCAAGTGCCAACATTGGAACCGTCAGAATTATTACCGGGGATATCAATAGCACCTCTATTGCCGCCGCAAGTGATATGTCGGCGGTTCTTGACAAGGAAGGCGAGCTTCGGGTTCTTCCCTTGTTGGGTAAGGGATCGGTGCAAAATATTTCCGATATCTTGTTCCTTAAAGGGATCGATATGGGGATGGTGCAATCCGATGTCTGGTCTTATTTCAAACGCACCCAGCGCTTTCCCGGTATCAGTAAGCGGGTTCATTATATTACGAAACTCTTCAACGAAGAGCTGCATGTTCTGGCTGGCATGAGTTTCTTGTGTCTCGATGATCTCGGCGGCCGCCGGGTCAATATGGGACGGCGCAATTCCGGTACGGCGATGATGGCACAGGCGGTTTTCGATGCCCACGGTGTCAAGGTCAAGGCGTCTTATTATGATCCAGAAACGGCCCTTGAAAAGCTCAAGCGTGGGGAATTGGATGCGATGGTTTTTGTCTCTGGGAAACCGGCGCGTTTGTTCGATCGGATTTCCTATAAAGACCGGGTGCATTTCCTTGACGTGACTTCTGTTGAAGGGTTGGGAGATGATTATTTGCCGGCGTTTGTCACCAATAAAGACTATCCCAACCTTGTAGCGCCAGATGAAACGGTTGAAACCGTAGCGGTTGGTACGGTCCTTGCTGTTTTCAATTGGGCGCCGAAATCACCACGCTACAAGAAAGTCGAGAAATTCGTGGCGGCTCTTTTCGAGAATTTCAAAGAGTTCCAAAAAGCGCCGCGGCATCCGAAGTGGCGTGAAGTGAACTTCAATGCGGCCGTTCCAGGGTGGCAGCGTTTTTCGGCGGCGGAAGCGTGGCTGCGACGCAACCAAGGCAACCAAGCACAGCCTGGGTTTGTGACATCAAGTGCGTCTGACAATGCAACACCAGAGGCGATGCAACGTTTTATCAACAGCCTGTCACCGACGTTGAGGAATAAGCTTACCCGTGCCGAGCTGGAAGCCTTATTCAAACAATTCAATAATAGCCGCGGGAATTAGCAATTTGACCGCGGCGAGGAGGGCCGGAGCCATGAAAAGGGAAGGTCAGCAATGTGGTTGTGACTGTGAAAAGGAAGGCAATGTGAATTGTAGGACTTGAATGTGCAGCATCCGAGGTGGGTTGTTGTGCGAGTTCGAGTTAACGAGGGGGAATGAGGGGCAAGACTGGTTGTTCGTTCTACTAAGAGGCTGAAGGTCATAGGGATGTGGCGCTTCAACTGCGGTCAAAGTTCGAATTGGGGTGATTTGGGTGACTTGGCAAGGGGCCTGATGGGCAAGCGATTGGGGCAAGGGATTGCCAAGAGAGGCTGACAAGGGAGGCAAGGGAGGCTGAAATGACTTCGCCCGTCAGAGTCCTTAAGCCGAGATCAAGGCACGTCCGAGATCAAGGCACGTCCATGAGGCTCATGCCAAGGCAAACAAGTGCCAAAAGGCGACACATGACAAAACATGACCAACGCATATGACAACAACGTACATGACCAAACGAGCTTGATACCAAATGAGCTTGATAGTGCAATCGGTCCTCAGGCAGAACGACACCAGAGCAGATGGGTGGTTGTGAAAGAGCGAACTGTAAAAGAGGTTTACGATTCCCGGACGTGTTCTTCGCGAACATAGATGTTTATAACATAAGGCATTGATTTATCGCGTTTCTTTTGTGTCTCTGATAACAAAGCCGATAGTTCACAGAGCAAACGCTTCAGATAAATCAAGCAAGAGACAATAGGCATTTATGATCGAGGATGATCGAGTTCGCGGGGCGAAGACAGGAAATGGTTCAATGTTCAAGAATAGCCAAGAAAACCTCGTAGAAGAAAACCTCGTAAAAGCACAGCCATGCAACGCCGCTATCAAGTGAAATTGATTTGAAAGGCCAAGCCCGAAACTTCCTGGGAGGACAAGGAAACCGATGGCAAACGCAGATAAAGAGAAAGTAACCAAGTCCAGCGACCACAATGCTGACGTCTCGCCGGCGGATGCCGCATCATCCTCGAGGGAGGCTGGTGCGGATACTGATGAAGGAATTGTCATTGTTGATGTCGAGACCTTACTGGCTGAAAAAATCCCTGAGCTGAAGAAAAACGCCAAGAAATCGGCTGATACAGATGAGGGGCTGGAAGCCGATTCCGGTGATGAGACACACAGTGCCTTTGCGGATGCGCTGGAAGACGCGTTGGGAAATAGCTTCGATGATGAGCCCAGCGGGACCGATGATGATATTGACGCGTTGGACGATTTGTTGAAGGAAACGGAACTCGATGATGCTTCTGCGATTTTAGAAGTGAGTGAGGACAGCCGTTCTGATGGACAAACAAGTTCAACGACAGACCCGATCGGTGCGGCCATGGGACAGGCTGTCAGCGCGGATGACGATCCGTCCGTGGTTTTTGGTGTTTTTCCCTCATCTTACAGCAATATGCCTGGAGCCGATGCCGTCATCACAAATCCTGCTCAAGCCGTTTCAAACAGCTCCCACTCATCTGACACTGAAGGTGATAATTGGGAGCATCGAGCGTTGATTGCGGCAGCGGGAGCGGGAGAAAGTGAGCCTCAAGCCAAATCCAATGGTTCACTGTTAAAGGCCGGTGCGCTCGGCATGCTTGGCGGTTTGGCCATCGTTGGCGGCGCTGGAATTTATGCCATGAAAAACGACATGATTGAGTTGGGTGGGATTGGCGATCGCGCCGTTGTCAAACCAGCGGTAACAGCGGCGACAACGCAGACCGCAGCGGTTGATCCCGCGCCAACCTCAACGCATGGTCCCGCTTCCAGGCCGGCTCCCAATCCGGTGCAAGTGCAACAACCGGCCTCCCCACCAACGCCGGCCATCGTCGAAGAACCAATTCCGGCGACAGCGGGAGTCGATGTTGCCAATGCGCGTGGACTGGCGCGCAATCCAATTGCGCTTTCCATCACGCCGCGGGATATGGGAAATCGTAACAATTACTATATCCGGATTGCGGGAATTCCACCTGGTGCCAAGCTTTCGGCAGGGTTGAATATCGGGGGCGGAATGTGGTTGCTCAGACCTTCCAGTCTTGCGGATGTTACCTTGAAAGTGCCGAGTTATTTTTCAGGCGATTTCGAAATGTATGCGCAGCTTCTGCAAGAGGATGGCAAGACGCCGATCAATCAGGCGACACCGTTTACCGTTAAGGTGGAGGCGGAGCCAATCGCGGCGACTGCAAGCCAAGAGCCAACCATTGAGCGGCGTGCCAATGTGGTTGTGAATGAGATTGCCAAGGCAATCAGCAAGGCGGATCGGCCGAAACTGGCCCAGGTGAAACCTGCAACGAATGATCTTGCGGTAAGTGGAGAGGCGATCCCGGCAGCTGCTTCGGGTGAGCCAGAGCAACAGGCGAGGGAGCAACAGGCGAGGGTTAGAG
>WGBT01000135.1 GCA_015494185.1 Hyphomicrobiales bacterium
AGACAGTAAAAAGGTCAAAACCTTCAATATCTTTAAGAGAAGTGATCTTTTTACTATTGCTGGAACCTAGAAGTTTCTGTGCCGAGGGATTTTGATAAAGAATATTCCCCTGATCGTCAAAAATAATGACGCCTTCATCGATGAAAGATATAATAGCTTCAAGAAGTGGCGATATGTCTTCTAGGTCTGATGCTTGCATTTGCAAGTAAAAATTCAAATTTCTCTTTATTTTTTTGTTTTTTTATTTTATTAAGAGATTCGAATCCCCTCAGTTTTCTTGTTTCGTCTATGTGTTGCAGTCAATCATACTGTTGCGCAACACTCTTTTCAAGTATCCTGTGATTTATTCTTTCTTTTCAGTGTCTTAGACTGGTCATGCAGGGTGGTTGCGGTTTCATCAGTGCAACGAATACCCAAATAAATCTTTTTAAAACAATAAGTTATTAAATTGGCATGATTATTGCTTCAAGATCAGTGTGTTGATGCAACATATTGATTGATAGGAAAAAAGTTCTAGATCAACCTTATACTCCAATAGGAGATGGGGCGTGGAAGGATCGGTTATTCATCCATCTAAGCCGGAAGACGATCCTGAAGGAAGAATGGCCGGTAACGATCGAAATGATTCGCGTCGGCGGCAGTAATAAATTACGATTATATCATTGATCCGGGCTCCAGCGGTCTTGGACATAAAGTTCAACCTTATATTTTCGAGAGCCAAGGACGTTTGTACCAAGGACGTTTGTAATTGTCCGTTTGTTTGATAGCGCCCTGTTGTTTTTCCAGGTTTGGCATGGGAAGGCCGTGTGTCGTTTGCCCGAGTGTTGAGGGGCTTTGGTTGATGGTTGATGAATGGACCACGGTTTGGGCGCTGGGCGATGGCTGAGAATATAACCATCACGTAATGTAGCCAGCATATCGCCTTTGTATCATCAGCTCAATTTCATCAAATCAAACATAACGGCAAGTTTTATTGAATTTTCGGAACAAGATGGCGCGGCGTAGATTTTTAAAACGGCGCGATGAAACTTTCAGAACTGGATTGTCAGATGAAGACGACGGAATATATGCAACAGCTTTTCGCGCAGGGCAATGGTAAAACCGTGGCGAGTTTTGCACTGATCGCTACAGTGACGGGACTGGCGCTGTGGACGACGGCATCAGGTGGCGTTGCTGCGCCGGAAGCCATGAAGAACGAGCGTTATGAGGCGGTTCCGGTGCAAGTGGAGCGCGCCAAACCCAGTGCCGTCATTGGCGGGACGGTGGTTCCCTTCAAAGAAGTGACACTGACGGCGCAAATTCCCGGCACGGTGGAATTCGTGCTTGGCAAGGAAGGCACGGAAGCGGAACCCGGCCAGGTGCTGGTGGCCATCAATGACGATGCCTTGCGGTCCGAGCGGCAGGCAGCGGTGGCGCAATACTATGCGGCCCAGTCGGCCTATCAAAACGCGCAGGCGCAATTGCAAAGGGAGCTCTATTCGCCCCAGGTCAATCGCGGTATGACCGGGATGGGGATGCCGGGCATGTTTGACCGGATGTTCACCCGGCCGCTGGAAAACATGATGGGGCAGACCCATACCGGTGTGTCGCGATATGCGGATCTGCAGGCTCGCCAGCAAGGCGTCAATCAGGCTTTGCAACAGATCAAGGCGGCGCGCGCCAAGATCGATGTGATCGACACCAAAATTCGCAATGCCGCTCAGGTGGCGCCATTTAAGGGCGTGATCATCAAGAAATTTGTCGAGAAGGGCGATACGGTGCAGCCGGGGCAACCGCTGGTGAAATTCGGCCAGATCGATCTTTGGCAGATTCAGGCGGATGTGCCGGTGCGGTTGGTTTCCAACCTTTATATCGGCCAGAAAATTCAAGCCAAGCTCGACAGCATGCCATATCCCATCGATGCCTATGTTCGGCTGATCCATCCCACCGCGGATCTGAAACGCCATACGGTCACCGTCAAATTCGACCTGCCGCGGACCATGCGCGCCGGCCCGGGAGCGCCGGAACAGCGGATTCCAGGGGGGCCGGGAATGTATGCCGAAGTGCGCCTGCCGGACCCTCAAGCCAGCCAAGGTGAAATCGTTTCGGTGCCCAAAGACGCCATTGTTCAACGGGGCAGTCTGCCCGGCGTTTATGTGCAGCGTCCCGATGGTTCATGGGGGTTCCGTCTGGTTCGTATCGGGACCGAGCTTTCAGGCGGCAGGGTGCAAATTCTCTCGGGCCTCAATGGCGATGAAAAAGTCCGGGTTCCGCGGCGGCCACGTGCGGCCAACCACACTCAAGGGCGTGGCTGGACGGGCGGACTGGCCACGCGTTGACCGGTCGCTGGCAATCCAGTCACCGGTCCAGACCGGCCCATAATGCGTTGGTTTGAAGGATAGGCCGGGTTTGGGCAAAGAAGTTGGGCAAAAGGGTAGAGTAGAACCAAAATCATAGATGCGACAAGGCATGGTGCCTGAGGCGCAAGGACGTCATCAACCTTTTTTTGGAAGCAAGACATGGCTGACCGATCTGACGAAAACAATAAACTTGCCGGGCAAGGCGATGCGACCCATGGTGAGAAGGTCCACCATGAAGAGTCCCGCTCGCTCGGTTTGGCCGGGGGAATGGCCAAGAGCTTCATTCACTCACCACTGACACCGCTGTTTCTGATTGCCAGCCTGGCCGCGGGCATTATGGGCTTGATCTTCACGCCGCGCCAGGAAGATCCGCAGATCTCGGTGCCGATGGTGGATATCTTTTTCCAATATCCTGGGGCTTCGGCAACCCAGGTGGCCTCACTTGCCACCGATCCGCTGGAACGGATGATGAGCGAGATCAAGGGCGTCAAACATGTCTATTCCGCAACCCAGCGGGGCGGTGGCATGGTCACGGTGCAATTCGAGGTCGGTGAGGAAATGACGCCCTCGCTGGTCAAGCTTTACGACAAGCTGGAATCCAACAAGGACAAGATTCCGCCGGGCGTGATTGGACCGTTGGTCAAGCCGAAAGGGGTCGATGATGTCCCGGTGGTGACGTTGACACTGTGGTCGAACGAGGTCGATGACGCTGGGCTGCGCCGTGTCGCCCTTGAGGTGATGCAGCGATTGAAAGAGGTGCCCAATACCAGCCAGAGCTTCATTGTCGGCGGGCGCAGTGAGGAGATGCGCGTCGAAGTCAAGCCGGAACGGCTGACGGGTTTTGGTCTGACCATGGGCCAGATCGCGCAAACCTTGAAAGCGGCCAATAGCCGGCATCAGGCAGGCACCGCGGAAGCTCAGGGCAAATATGTCAGCGTCTATACCGGGTCGTTTCTACGCCATGCTGAGGATTTGCGGCGGTTGATCGTCGGTGTCTATCAGGGCCGTCCGGTCTATCTGCGCGAGGTTGCCGATGTCATCGAAGGGCCGGGGGATGCCAAAAATGTGGTGCAATATTTCACCGGGCCGCAATATGCGTTGAAATATCTCAAGATGCTGCAAGACCGGCCGGAAGCCGAAAAGGCGCGCTTGCCGGCGCCGGTGCGCAAGCTTCTCGAAGAAGGTTTGCCGGCTGATCCCAAGGATATCCCGCAAGAGGTCCTCAAACATATTCCCAGTGCCAAAAATGGCGCGCCTGCGGTCACCATTGCGATTGCCAAAAAGCCCGGCTCGAACGGTGTTTCCGTGGCCGAAGGGGTGTTGGCACAAGTCGAGGCGCTGAAAAACAACACCATTCCCGACAATGTTCATGTCGAGATCACCCGGAATTATGGGGAGACCGCAAATGACAAGGTCAACGAGCTGATCTTGAAGCTGTTTGTGGCGACCGGCGCGGTGACGTTGCTGATTTTGATTGCACTTGGCTGGCGGGCCTCGGTGGTGGTTGCGGTGGTGATCCCGATCGTGATCCTGATGACCGTGTTCTTCGCCTGGCTGATGGGCTTTACCATCGACCGCGTGTCGCTGTTCGCGCTGATCTTCTCGATTGGCATTTTGGTCGATGATGCGATTGTGGTGGTTGAAAACATCTATCGGCGCTGGTTGATCGAGGAGGATGTTCGCACCGAAACCACTGTCGATGCGGTCCGTGAAGTTGGCAACCCGACCATTCTGGCGACCTTTACCGTGATCGCTGCACTGCTGCCGATGGGCTTTGTCTCGGGTATGATGGGCCCCTATATGGCCCCCATTCCCGCCCTTGGTTCGGTGGCGATGATCCTGTCGCTGTTTGCCGCCTTTATTTTCACGCCCTGGCTGGCCTACCGCATTCGCCCGTCACTGATGGAGCTGCATAAGGCGCATGACAGCGAGCAGTGGCAGATTGGTGTGGTCTCCAAAATCTATAACCGCATATTGGTGCCGTTTTTGGACAATGCCCGCAAAGCGCGGCTGCTGCGGATCAGCATTTGGGGCGCCTTCTTGCTAAGTTGTCTGCTGTTTTATACCACCAGCGTTTCGGTCAAGATGCTGCCGCTCGACAACAAGCCAGAGTTCAATGTGGTCATCAATATGCCGACTGGCACCGCCTTGGCCGAGACCGCCAATCTCACCCAGAAGCTGTCCGAAAAGCTGATGGAAATTCCGGAAGTGACGGCGCTGCAATCTTATGTGGGCACAGCCTCGCCGTTTGATTTCAATGGTCTCGTGCGGCATTACTATCTGCGTGACAAGCCCTGGCAGGCCAATATTCAGGTGCAGCTTCTCAAGAAAGGCGAGCGTGAACGCAGCAGTCATGAACTGGCTTTGCTGGCGCGCAAGCTGCTGCAACCGATTGCCAAATCAGGGGGCGCGCGTTCCTTGGAAGTGGTGGAAATGCCGCCTGGGCCGCCGGTATTGCAGACCATGGTTGCCGAAGTCTATGGCCCGGACGCGGAAACCCGGCGGAAGGTGGCGCAGGATCTGACGGAGATTTTCCGCAAAGCCGAGAATATCACCGATGTCGACAACTATATTCAGGATCCGCATACCGTATGGCACTTTGAGATCGACGATCAGAAAGCCCTGCTGCGTGGTGTCAGCAAGGAAGCGATCAATCAGCAATTGGCGATGGCCATGGGCGGCTATAAGGTGGGGACTGTCAAAGGGCGCTATGAGCTTGAGCCACGCAATATCGTTCTGCAATTCCCGTTGAGCATCCGTTCAGATCTGGCCCGGCTTGGGGAATTGCCAATTCCGGCCAGAAACGGGACATCTGTGCCGCTGGCAGAGCTTGGCCGCTTTGTCCAGGAACAGCAAGATCCGGTGATCTATCACAAGGATCTGCGGCCAGTGGAATATGTGACCGGTGAGATGACCGGCCGGTTGGCGGCCCCGATCTATGGCATGTTGGAAGTCTCGCGCCTGCTGAAAGATTATAAAACGCCTGAAGGTGTCGAGCTTAGCGGACACCTGGTTGGTCCGCCGGAAAACTCCCATGTCAGCAGTTTTGAATGGACCGGCGAGTGGACGGTGACCTATGAGACCTTCCGTGACATGGGTGTGGCTTTTGCCGCGGCAATGGTGCTGATCTACATGCTGGTGGTCTGGGAGTTCGGCAATTTCCGTATTCCAGGCATCATCATGGCGCCCATTCCCTTGACCTTGATCGGCATCATTCCCGGTCATTGGCTGCTTGGCGCAGAATTTACCGCAACCTCGATGATCGGCTTTATTGCCTTGGCGGGGATCATTGTCCGCAACTCGATTTTGCTGGTGGATTTCTCCCGGGAGGGGATTGCCGAGGGGAAAAACGTCCGTGAGGCGGTGCTTGATGCGGTGATCACCCGGACCCGGCCGATCATGATCACGGCGCTGGCGCTGTTGGCGGGGTCCTCGGTGATCCTGACCGATCCCATCTTCAATGGTATGGCGATTTCGTTGATGTTTGGTGGCATGGTTTCCACCCTGTTGACCTTGATCGTCATTCCGCTGGCCAGTGTGCGCGCGGCAACGGCTCTCATCGGTGATATCAAAGTCGATCAATCACAATTGCCCCAAACGGTCCGTGGTGATGCGGCTGCGGTGCAATCTGTGGCAGACGTTGCGCCGGCGAAACCCAAGGGCCGCCTTGCAACCGCTTTGGAAAATGCCTGGTTGATGGCAAAAGCGATCCCAGCTTTTGCCGGACTGTTCTTGGCGGAGATTTTCGGCAAGCTCTTTGCCAAACCCAAAGCCTGGCTTTCCAATGCCTGGCTGATGGCGAAAGCAATGCCGTCCTTTGCCTGGATGCTGATTCAAGAGCTGTGGGCGAACCGCAAAGCGCGCAAAGCCGAAGCCGACACCCCTCAGGCAAGCGAGGCGGCCAAACCTGCGAACAAAACCCCTCAAACGGGTTCTGATGGTGGCGGCACTGGGGGTGCGCGTGAAAACAGTGGGCACGGCGACAGCG
>WGBT01000136.1 GCA_015494185.1 Hyphomicrobiales bacterium
CGGTCAAACAACTGATCGTTTTGCTTCATGGTTATGGTGCCGATGGGCAGGATCTGTTTCCGCTGCACCGGCTGTGGCAACCAATCCTGCCCCACGCTGTCTTCATTGCGCCCAATGCACCTGAACCCTGTGCCCTCAATCCAATGGGCTACCAATGGTTTGATCTCGATGTGGCCAATCTTCAGACCAATATCGAAAATGCTCAGCGCGGCGCCCCATTGAACGGCATGGAGGAGCTTTTGCAGGGCGCACGCGCCGCCAGTCCGGTGCTCAATCGATTTCTCGATGATGAATTGGCCCGTTACGGCCTGCCGGGCTCCCAATCGGCGCTGATTGGTTTTTCACAAGGGGCCAAAATGGCGCTCTATACGGGGCTGCGGCGCGATCCGGGGCCTGCCGCCTATGGTCGCCGCGGAAAATGGGCGGCAGGCCAAGGGCGGCGGGGGGAGCAGATTCATTCATAGAGGCATAGAGGTTGCCATCAAGGCCAGTACCGATGGCATCGACGCGCAAGTGATCGCCCGCTTCACCGCCTTCAACACCCGGGCATGCGCCATTTCCCTCAGGAAAAAGTGCGTATTTTCAAGGGATCAGTCATGCGCCGGGCGCACTTCGTGAAGCTTCGCAAACAGTTACGCATGGGCTCTTGAGAACCTACGGCGCAGATTGCCGCAGATGGCGGAAAATGGAGCCAAGGCGCGGCTGATCGAAAAACTCGATGAAGAAATCGCACAGGTGGAACGGCAGATCGAGCCCCAGATTGCAGCACATCCTATGTTGCGTGACAGGGCAGCGCACCTGTCGTCCTTTCCCGGCGTGGGGCCGGTGTCGTGCGCCATGCTGCCCGCTCTGATGCCTGTTCGGGGCAGCCTCTCTCCCGAACAGGCCGCAGTGGCGCCCATGGCCAACGAGAGCGGAACCCGCAAAGGACACCGCCATATCACCGGCGGCCGGAGAGCGTTGCGGCAGGTGCTGTATCAGGCCGCTCTATTGGCCAGGACACATAACCCTCAGTTAACGGACTTTGCGGCCGGGCTCAAAGACAGCGGTAAGCCACACAAAGTCATCATCACCGCCGTAGCCCGGAAACTCATCATTCTGGCCAAATTTCTGGCCAACGCCATCTGCAGCCCAAATCCCCCTAGACCCCCACGCCTTCCGCATGATGAATACAGTTGCTTGACAAACTTGGCGAAAATGCCAGTGTCTCACCACGGAATGCAAGGGCGGATCTGACATTGTCTGAAGGGTTGAGTAATGACGCCTGAGCTTCTGTTCCGAAACCTTATACCAAGGGCCCTTGGTATTAAGTGAGGATTGTCCGATGCATTTTACCAAGCAATGGTTGCAAAAGACTGAGGACGGGTGATGCCAATCCAAGGCTTTCGCCCCTTTGGTTGATTAAAACGGAAAGAACAATCCTCGCTTAAGGTTTCGGGACAGAAACCTAATAGCTATGATAAAAACTGCGTAAATCTCCCCCTTTGGCCCACCTTTATCAGTTGAAGACCTGATCAAACAGATCTGGTTTCGGCGCGGTTTTGATTGTGCGCTTATTCTGCTGCACAGGCTGTTGTTTTACCGCAAGTTTTTTCGTTTTTGCTTTGGCGGCACGTCTTTGCATTTTTTTGACTTTTCTGGCATTGCGAGGACGTTTGATTTTCATTTTGCCCCGGCGTGACTGAGGTGCGGCCTGTTTTTCTTTGGCATTTTGATCCGCCGAAGGGGGAGCGAGCCGGGCCAGTTGCGCCTTTCTTTGTGCTGAAACGGCAAGGCTGCCGCGCAACTTCACGGGCTTGGCAACAGCTTTGGTTGGCTTTGCGAAGGGATATTTCTTGGCAATCTGCTCAGCCCCATCTCCGGACATCAAAATCTTACGGCACGGACCGGGCAAGCCAGCCAAGGTCACCGGCGGGCGCGGCCGCCACTTGCGTTTTTTGCGTTTGGTCTTCGGTTTGGCGATCACCTTACGTGGAGCAGCGCGTTTGCGCATCACCTTCAGCCACGCTTCCACCGGTTTGCCACAGCCATCACCCGCAGCAACAGGCGCCTGATTTTTACAGCCGGGATTGCCCGGGGGACAGTTCAGACGCACATGCATATGGTAATGATGCCCCCACCAGGGCCGGATTTTCCGCAGCCAGGCGCGGTCATTTTTGGGCGCCATTTCACATAGTTTTTTCTTGATCGCCGGGTGCAGGAAAATTCGGGCCACATTGCGATAGGAAGCCGCCCGTTTGATCAACTTGTAATGGGCATCCCGCCAGACTTTCGGATCGACCTCATATTTGTCATAGCCCAATTCCTTCCGAGAGCCGATCACTGAAATGGCGCTGATCTGATTACCAAATTGCTGTTTCAGGGTGAAGCGTGGTTCCGGCATTTCCCGCAACCAGATATCGGCATCAATCCCCAGCTGATGGCTGCGATGCCCAGTCAGCATCGGTCCGCCGCGGGGTTGCGCCAGATCCCCAACGAGCAGGCCGTTCCACTCCCCAGCTTTCTTGGCCTCGATTGCCAAGCGCTTGATGTATTCGATCATCACCGGGTGGCCCCAATTGCGGTTACGATGCAGACGCATCGCCTGCCAGGCTTCCCCATTGGGAGGCAGAGCCACGCCACCGGCATAGCAGCCACGAGTATAGCCGCCATAAATCGCCGGCCGCATCGGGGCCCCATTCTTGACAAGGCCAAACAGTTTTTTGGCGGGAATCTTATTGATGATAATTTGGGTTTGTTGGCCCTTTTTTGCCGGCTCCTTCGCCAAAGCAACCGCCGAGAGGACAAAGACAGCCAGGCTCGTCAAAAGACCTGCCCACGCGCTGACCAAGACCATAAACATAGCGGCGCGGGTGATTTTTAGAAATAATCTTACCGGGCTTGTCTGCACGATCCCCCCTCATCTGTAATTGAAAACTCACATCCCTATCACGGCTTTTTTATGACCTTTGATTTATGATCTTTGATCGAAGGCTCAAAATGCCCTGAAAGTCAAATCACGCTTACAGATTCAGCGCTCATTTCTCCCACTGACTGTGACATTTTTAGCTCGGTTTTCCTCTGGTGAACCTCTGTGTCATGGTGTGATGCAAGATCAAAACGGGCACCAGACCAATTGCAACAATGGACAGAGCAGAAAAGGCGGCTTCCTCAAACATGTCATTGTCAGCCAGCTTATAGACATGGGTTGCCAGGGTTTCAAAATTGAACGGCCGCAGCAACAAGGTGGCCGGAAGTTCCTTCATCGAGTCGACGAAAACCATAAGCGCCGCCACCGCTAAAGCCGGACGCAAGATCGGCAGCAGGATCTGGCGCAAAACACCGAAATTGCTCAGCCCCAATGTCCGCGCCGCGCCATCGAGATTGCCGGAAATCTTGCCAAGCCCGGCTTCGATACTGCCAAGGGCCACCGCCATGAAGCGGACCGTATAGGCAATGACAATGGCAAAAAGACTGCCGGAAAGAAGCAGACCAGTGGAAAAGCCAAACATCTCACGGGTAAAATGATCAAGCGCATTATCGAACCCAGCAAGCGGAATCAGAATCCCAACCGCCAACACCGTACCCGGCACGGCATAACCAATACTGGCCAGCCGGATCGGCAGATTGATGACATTATGGGCGCCGGGGGGGCTGGTACGGCGGGCAAAAGCAAGAATGACCGCCAGGATGACCGCCAAACCCGCCGCCAAAACCGAAAGCACCAAACTGTGATAGACCGCCAGCAAATAGTCCCACGACAGGGCCTCTTCCCAGAAAACCCAAGCGGATTTGACCAGCACACTCATCGGCAGCACGAAACCAAACAAGATTGGCAAGGTACAGGCCAAGGCCACCCCCCAACCCGCCATGCCTCTCAGTGGCGTGGCAGCGGGCACGGACACCGTTTTGGCACTCCCCGCATAACCCTTGCCGCGCCGGCCCAACCGTTCCAGGGCAAACAGTACGAGCACAAACACCAACATCACACAGGCGATTTGCGCCGCCCCTGCAAGATTGGAACGTTCAAGCCAGGTGGCATAGACGGAAACGGTCAGTGTCTCAACGCCTAGATATTCCGTGGCGCCGATATCGTTCAAGCATTCCATCAACGCCAAGGCCACCCCTGCCACCAAAGCCGGGCGTGCCAATGGTAAGGCAACCTCACGAAACGCCCCCCAAGGCGTGCGCCCCAACAGCCGGGCCGCTTCCAAGACATTGGCGGATTGCTGAGCGAAACTCGCCCGCGCGGTGAGATAGACATAAGGGTAAAGCACGAACCCCATGACGAAAATGGCCCCGCTCATCGAGCGCACATCAGGAAACCAGTATTGCCGGGCGCTGGTGAACCCGAAAAGGGAACGAAAAGCGGTTTGCAGTGTCCCAGAATAGTCCAACAGTTCGACATAACAGAACGCCGTCAGATAAGTCGGCACCGCCAGCGGCAGCAGCAACGCCCAGCTCAACAGCGAACGGCCTGGAAAATGATACATGGTCATCACCCAGGCGGTGGCGGTGCCAACCAGCAAGGTGACAACCCCCACCCCCAACATCAAGATCAAGGTCCGTGTGACAGCGCCAGGCAGAACATTGGCCAGCAGATGCGGCCAGATATTCTCTCCAGGTGTCAACGCCAGATAAACGATCGCAAAGAGCGGGGAGGCCACCAGTAGCGCAATCAACAAGGCCGCCACCAGCCAGGGAGATTGGTGACGCCAGAACCGCTGCCCGCGCCGCGTAAGTGCACAGAGATGATGGGCAATAGAAAACATGAAACGTTCGCTGGCGGGCATGAGAATTGCGCTATAGCAATGTGGGTGTGGAAGCGGTTACCAATTCAAGCATAAGGGAGAATACAGCGGCGGCCCAACCTTGATATTTGAACACCCCTCCAGAATCAACACTCATCCGGTGGCGCAACAATCGGGGTTGGGACCGCCACATCATCAGAACCTATGAGCTTGGACCGCGATTGAAGCCGGTCTTGTCAACCAGCTCGGAAGCCTTTTTGCGCAGTTTGGCAATCTCCGCCAAAGGCAGATCATCGGCAGTGAATTGTCCCCAGCTTTGCACCAGTTTCGACCATTTGACATTGGGGCTTACCGGATATTCGTGATTGACTTCGGCATAAATCTTCTGCGCTTGAGGGCTGGCCAGATAGGTCATCAGTTTGATGGCATTGGCTTTGTGAGGCGCATATTTGGCCAATACCATGCCCGACAGATTGACATGTGTGCCACCAGGACGGCCGTTTTGGCTCATCGTTGGGAACAGCAGCTTGACCGCCGCAGCCCATTGCTTCTGCTCAGGCTTTTTGTCATTGAGCTGCATCTTGGCCATGTAATAGGTGTTGCCAATGGCCAGATCACACGCGCCGGAATAAACGCCCTTGACTTGAGCCCGGTCATTGCCGGAAGGCTTGCGCGCCAGATTGGCCTTGACACCGCGCAGCCATTGTTCGGCCTTGGCCTCCCCATAATGGGCGATCATGGCCGCAATCAGCGCCACATTATAGACGTGATGGCCAGAACGCATGCAGATTTTGCCTTTCCATTTCGGATCGGCCAGTTCCAGATAGCTGATTTTATCTTGCTTGACCCGGTCTTTAGAGGCAAAGACCACCCGCGCCCGGGTCGTCAGACCGAACCAATAGCCATTCGGATCACGATAAGCTTCTGGAATCGCCGCTTTCAGGGCTTCCGATTGCACCGGTTGCGCCACACCTTTTTCAACCGCGCCTGTAAGCCGGCCGATATCCGTGGTCAGCAACACATCGGCAGGGGAATTACGCCCCTCGGCCGCCATCCGCTCGATCAGCCCTTTCTTGGCGAAAACCACATTCACCTTGATACCGGTCTGCTTGGTGAAAGCCTCAAACAAAGGTTTGGTGAGATAGGGTTGCCGGTAGGAATAGACATTGACTTCGCCTGCGGCTTGCACGGTTTGGGGGCTGGCAATAGTAACCGTTGTCACCGTCAAAATGCCGGCCAAAGTCAAGCCCGCCCATCGCAGCCTGAGGCTGCCATTTGCTGAAAAACGCATATTTTCAAACTCCAATGCCCGGGGTTCAAGGCCCCGATAATCGGTCAAAAGATTGGGGTTGTTTTTGATGGTTACAGCTATTTAGAACCGTTCCAAAAAGTTGCGAACCATTCGCAACAAGCACTAAGCCATCAATAGTTGACTGTCAAGATCAGGTATTTGAGACCGGCGGCATTACGGTATTAAATGAAATGGCTTCTTGCGTTGTTGCCAGGGTGAAGCTCGCTTCTGATTCACCAGAAGGATAGCCCGCCATCCTTCCAAACCCATCGTCGCTCGCCCAAAAAAGGGCGAGGCGAGCGACGATGGCTCCGGAAGGATGGCTTGGAGAGGCAATATGTCTCAAGACATCTCAAGATCCGTCAACTCTCGAAACTCTGTAAGCACCAGATAACCAGGCAAGAGACACAGACAAAAAACGGCCGCTGAAAACGCCCAAAACGCCAGCGGCCGCTCGTCAAATCAATTCGCCCAACTGTTTACGATGACAGGCTTTGATAATAATCCATCAGGATTTTCGCCACTTCAGGACGGCTGAATTCCGGCGGCGGCGCTTCCCCTCTGGAAAGCATTT
Organism: Hyphomicrobiales bacterium; assembly: GCA_015494185.1. Classification (GTDB taxonomy): domain Bacteria; phylum Pseudomonadota; class Alphaproteobacteria; order Rhizobiales; family S144-35; genus S144-35. The sequence goes on from WGBT01000136.1 coordinate 6,596, forward strand.
CCCGCACCTTGGTGCCAGACAGCAAGATGAAGTCTTCTTTGGTGTGGTCCGGCGCCTCCCGCATCATCACCACCTTGTTGAGCTTTTTCGAATAGGCGGTGTGATCGGCCTTGAAAATTTCGATTTCAAGGGTGCCCTCTGGAATGGTGTCGAAGATTTCCTGGGCGTCGAAATCGCCATAGTAATCGCCAACACCGGCATGGTCGCGGCCAACGATCAGATAGTTGGCGCCCATATTCTGCCGGAACACCGCATGCAACACCGCCTCGCGCGGGCCGGCATAAAGCATATCGAAGCCATAGCCGGTCACAATCACGCTATTGGGTTTGAAATAAAGCTCGACCATTTTGCGAATCGCCGCATCACGCACCGGGGCGGGAATATCGCCGGGCTTGAGCTTGCCAAGCAGCATATGGATCACCAGACCATCTGCACCGAGCCGCTCCATGGCCATATGGCACAACTCCTCATGGGCCCGGTGCATCGGGTTGCGGGTCTGAAACGCCACCACCTTTTTCCAGCCATGTTCCTTGATTTCATTGCGGATCTCGACCGCCGTGCGGAACGTATCGGGAAATTCGGTCTGGAAATAGCTGAAATTCAGCACCTTGATCGGACCAGAGAGCACGACCTTGCCCTGATCCATGAAAGTCGCAACGCCGGGATGTTCTGGATCCGTGGTGCGAAAGACGTTTTGAACGATATTGGTCACCTCATCGTCGGACAACTCTTCGACGGCCTCCACATCCATCACCGCCAGCACCGGATTGCCTTCGACATTGGGATCTTTCAGCGCAATCCGATCCCCAGCCTTGATCGAACCGGCATCTTTTACAAGGTTCAACACCGGCGTTGGCCAGAACAGACCCGAAGTGGTGTGCATGTTCTCAGCAACAGAGATGGCATCCGCCTTGTTCATATAGCCGGTCAGCGGGTTGAAATACCCTCCCCCCAGCATCACCGCATTGGCGGCCGCGGCCGAACTGATCGTGATCGACGGCAGGTTTGCGGCTTCCGCCTGCAGGGCTTCATTTTCGGCTGTGTCATAGACGAACAACGGGTTCAGCTCATCAGAGCCGTGGGGTTTGACCATAGCGTTTCCTTCCCAAAATGGAGTTGTTGAGCCCGCAAGAGCTTCCCGCTCATTTGGACTGGTTCAGCTTTGTAAGACGCAAGGGGCACAAGGACATACAAGGACATGGCCATGATCTTCTCAAATGGCTGATGACTTCCTCACTGCGAATGACCGATGGCTTACACCCTTACGTATCATTTCATTGCTTCTCGAATGCCCGGATATTGATCCTGAGCCCAAGAGTCAACAGCGCGATGCGGAAAAAAGGTTAAATTTTTATGATCAAAGCGGCAATGGCACGGATACACCGCAGGGGATTTGGGGAATGGTGAGACGGCATATCCGTGCCTATTGGTGATGCGCATGATGAAACGACGGGGATGATCGGCACCACCTGTCAGCCAAGACGCGATAGTGATCAAACAGGTTCAATAATAGTCCAAAAAACAAAAATGACGCCCGGATGGGGGAAACCGGGCGTCACTGGGGGATAGAACGGAGGATATGAACGCAATTACAAGATTTTTATCAACACGGCAGACTCTGAACTTCGACTTGCGACAGCTTTATACGTATGCGAACTGCGACTTTACGCACCTCAACAACTTCACTTGAAACACGCACATCACGCTGCCATCACAACCTAACGTCATCCCCTCATCCGGCTCCAGGACGACGGATCAGGACGGTCAACAACGCAACACCTTTCTGCTGAACGCAAATCCTCGATCCGCATGATCGTGGAGCCAATGAGGCGGACATTAGGCGCTCAAGGGAGCTCAAGACGCAACACCACTATACAACAC
>WGBT01000137.1 GCA_015494185.1 Hyphomicrobiales bacterium
CTGTTGGTCCTGCTTCGGGGCCGCCGCCCATTCGCTATTTGTGATAGCTGCTTGCTCCGTCACCTGATTGCTGCTTTCAAATTGCCGCTTTCAAGGTTTCAACCAAATCTAGCCGCTCCCATGAAAATCCCCCATCATTATCGGGTTGCCGGCCGAAATGGCCATAAGCGGCAGTGCGCTCATAGATTGGGCGGCGCAAATTGAGATGTTTGCGGATACCAGCAGGGGATAAGTCCATCACCTCGGCCAAAATGGCTTCGAGCTTGTCTTCGGCGATTTTGCCGGTGCCGTAAAGGTCGGCATAAATTGACAGGGGTTTGGCAACGCCAATGGCATAGGACAATTGAATACTACACCGGTCGGCCAGCCCGGCGGCCACCACGTTTTTGGCAAGATAACGAGCCGCATAGGCCGCCGACCGATCCACCTTGCTCGGATCCTTTCCGGAAAAGGCACCGCCGCCATGAGGAGCCGCCCCGCCATAGGTGTCGACAATGATTTTCCGCCCCGTGAGGCCGCAATCCCCATCAGGGCCGCCGATATAAAAGCTGCCGGTTGGATTGACATGCCATTCGGTATGCCCATTGACCCACTCTTTGGGCAAGGTGTCACGAATATAGGGTTCGACGATTTTGCGAACGTCCTCTGACGACATGTCCTTGTCCAGATGCTGGTGGGACAAAACGATGGAAGTCACACCAACGGGTTTGCCATCTTCATAAGCAACCGTGAGCTGGGTTTTGGCGTCAGGTCCCAGTTTGGGCTCCGCACCGGCATGACGCGCCTTTGCCAGATTGCGGAGGATTTCATGGGCATAGTAAATCGGTGCCGGCATGAGTTCCGGTGTTTCCCGGCAGGCGTAACCAAACATGATGCCCTGGTCGCCGGCTCCCGCATCTTTCGCTTCGCCGCCGTCTCCCTGATCCACGCCTTGGCGGATATCGGCCGATTGTTCATGGAGATGAATTTCCACGGTTGCCGTTTCCCAGTGGAACCCTTCCTGTTCATAGCCGATTTCACGGACACAACGCCGGGCGGCGGCCTCGATCTTGGCATCATCAACCTCCGCCGGCCCATGGGTTTCACCCGCAAGAACGATTCGGTTGGTTGTCGTCAAGGTTTCACAAGCCACTTTAGAGAATGGATCGGCGGCAAGAAACAGATCGACCACGGCGTCAGAGATCCGATCGCAAACTTTATCGGGATGCCCTTCAGATACAGATTCACTGGTAAAAATGTAATTCTGACGCATCTGCGGTTCCCTTCTTCATCTACCACTCACCAGTTCTTGCGGAAATGTTGACGTTTCCGTTCGCACCAAACCTTCATTCACGCCTTGCACGGGCACACCTTGCATGGGGCATCTTTTATGGGGGGTGTTGTTGCAGCGAATGCCATGCCAGTCAAGAGGGTTTTCGATTGTAAGGGGCAGCTTCTCTCATCCTGTGACTTGACGGCAGGGGGCTTGACGCAATAGCTATGAACCAAACGCGTGCCCCAGTCTCGTCAATTATTGAAAGAAAATTAGGCTTATGACTTCAAAGATCAAGTCCCAAATTTCTGGGGAAGAGATAACTGAAAACGATGGTGTTTTCAACGTTACGCGGCCCTCTGCCGAGGAAGTGGCGGAGGCTTTTCGAACGATTTTGCGCTGGGCAGGGGATGATCCCGACCGCGATGGTCTGAAAGACACCCCTGATCGCATGATGCGCGCTTACCGGGAATGGTTTAGAGGCTATGACGAAGATCCCGAACAGATTTTGCAACGCACCTTCAAGGAAACCGCGGGCTATGATGAAATGGTGATCTTACGCAATATTCCTTTTGAAAGCTATTGCGAGCACCATCTTGCCCCGATCATTGGCCGGGCCTGGGTGGCCTATGTGCCGGAAAGCCGGGTGGTCGGGATATCGAAATTGGCCCGGGTCGTTGATACCTATGCCAAGCGGCTGCAAATCCAGGAAAAACTTACAGCACAAATCGCCAATGTGATTGACAAGGTGCTCAATCCTTTGGGGGTTGCGGTGGTGATCAAAGCGACCCATCATTGCATGACCACCCGCGGCGTTCACAAACACGGGACCGATCTTGTCACCAGCCGGATGTTGGGCTGTTTCCGTGACAATCCCATCACCCGGCAGGAATTTCTGTCATTGGTCACCGAAAAGGGATAGCTGTCATGCCGCGTCCAAAACTTGTCCAGGCAGCGGTTATGAGCATCTTCATGAGTGTCTTTGCCGTGCTGTTTGGCAACCGCGTTGCCAGTGCTGCCGAACATTGCCGCATCGAACATTATGCCGGCAAACAATATGTCATTTGCCGTTTTGAAGCCTCAAAGATTGAAGTTTCGGTGCACTGGCGCAATGGCAATGCCGAACCTTATGTCACCTTGCTTGGCTTCAAGAACAGCCAGTTAAGGCAAGGCAAACCCTTGCTGTTGGCGATGAATGGCGGCATGTATCACGACGATCTGCGCCCGGTTGGCTATCATGTCGAGAACTATCAAAGGTTGCGTAAGGCCAATACCCGGCGCGGTCCCGGCAATTTTCACATGCTGCCCAATGGGATTTTCTTCGTCGAGAAAAACCGTATCGGTGTCATGGAAACCCGCGCTTTTTTACGGCGCAACCGCCGCCCGCAATTTGCCACGCAGTCGGGTCCTATGCTGGTCATCAATGGCCGGCTGCATCCGCTTTTCAAGCCAAGCTGGACCTCGGCCAAGATTCGCAATGGGGTCGGGGTGAGCAAAGATGGCAAGAGGGTGTATTTCGTGCTGTCAGACAGTCCGGTGACCTTTTATGAATTTGGGAAATTGTTCCAAAGGCACCTTAAGGCTTACAATGCGCTGTTTCTCGATGGCTCGGTCTCACAAATGTGGTCGCCGGAGCTTTCCCGGCCAAGTTTTTCCCGGGTCGGCCCGATCATTGCCGTGGCCAGGCGGCAATAACACTTTATGAGTTTTCTAGTGTTTTGAAACAGAAACCCAATCAAGCCGCCCCAAGAACCCAAAAGAATCCAAGATAATGCAAGGGCTGGGGGGCTGGGACATTAGGATCGCCAAAGAATATTAGGATTTTTCGCCCATGATACCGCGCTATTCCCGTCCGGAAATGGCGGCCATCTGGTCGCCGGAAACCAAATTCCGGATCTGGTTTGAGATTGAAGCTCATGCCTGTTCAGCCCTTGCCGAACTTGGCGTCATTCCCCGCGAAGCCGCCGAGGTGATTTGGGAGAAAGGCCGGGCTGCCACTTTCGACGTGGCGCGTATCGATGAAATCGAGCGCGAAGTCAAGCATGATGTGATCGCTTTTCTGACCCATCTGGCGGAAATCATCGGGCCGGAAGCGCGCTTCATCCATCAGGGCATGACCTCGTCCGATGTGCTCGATACTTGCCTTGGCGTGCAATTGAGCCGCGCGGCCGATATTCTGCTTGCGGATCTCGACAAGCTTTTGGCCGCGTTGAAACGGCGTGCCTTTGAGCATAAGGAAACCCTTACCATTGGCCGCAGCCATGGGATTCATGCCGAGCCTACCACGTTTGGCCTGAAACTGGCCCAGGCTTATGCGGAGTTCGAGCGAAACCGGGAACGGCTTGCCGCAGCGCGCAAGGATATCGCCACTTGCGCGATTTCTGGAGCGGTTGGCACCTTCGCCAATATCGATCCTTTTGTTGAACAATATGTCGCCGAGAAGATGGGGCTTGCCGTTGAACCGGTTTCAACACAGGTGATCCCGCGGGATCGGCATGCGATGTTTTTTGCCACCCTTGCCGTAATCGCCAGTTCCATTGAACGTCTAGCCACCGAAGTGCGCCATTTGCAGCGCACCGAAGTGCTTGAGGCCGAAGAGTTTTTTGCCAAGGGGCAAAAGGGGTCGAGCGCCATGCCCCACAAGCGCAATCCGATCTTGACCGAAAATCTCACCGGTCTGGCGCGGCTGGTTCGTGGTTATGCGCTCCCGGCGATGGAGAATGTGGCGCTGTGGCATGAACGGGATATTTCCCATTCTTCGGTGGAACGGATCATTGCCCCGGACGCCACGGTGACGCTTGATTTCGCGCTGGCGCGGCTGACTTCTGTGATTGACAAGCTGGTGGTCTATCCGGAAAACATGGCGAAGAATTTGGACCGGCTGGGCGGGTTGATCCATTCGCAACGGGTGCTGCTGGCGCTGACCCAGGCTGGGGTGTCCCGTGAAGAGGCTTATGCCATTGTTCAGCGCAATGCCATGAAGGTTTGGGCTGGGGAAGGGGATTTTCTGAGCTTTCTTAAGGCTGACGCAGATGTGACCAAAGCCTTGTCCGAGCGTGATCTTGAGGCGTTGTTCGATCTAGGCTATCACACCAAACATGTGGAGACGATCTTCAAGCGCGTCTTTGGTGCTTAGAGCCGGTTCATGGTTGAGCTGGCAAGCATGAAAGTGGCTTTTACTCCCTTCACAGAAAAATTCGGATGCATTTTCCTTGAATGATCTGATGCCTTAGCCCAGCCCAAACCTGTCCTTACATTCCATGATGAGCGTTTTTGCATTTTCCCAACCTTTGTCAAGGGTGCAACCGCTTCGCGGCCGCTTTCAGCGGCCCTTGACAAAGGTTGGGAAAATGCCAGTGTCTCACCATGGAATGTAAGGGCGGATCTGGTCCTGTTTGGGGTGGCTATTTGTCAATATCGATGAGCCTGTTCGCTTGTGGGGTGATTTCGGAAATTTTTGCACAAGGCCAATACAAAGCCCAGCCGCAAGGCGCCGCTCGCACGCAATCCGCCAAGCAACAAGCAAGATGAACATCCCCAGGTGTCAGAGCAGTTTGCCCGGGTTCATGATGCCGTTGGGATCAAGGGTGGCTTTGATCTTTCGCATCAGGTCAAGCTCAACGGGGTCTTTGACTGCGGCAAGCAACTGCCGTTTCATCTGTCCAATACCATGTTCGGCGCTGATTGAACCATTGAGTTCGGCCACCAAGCCATGAATGGCCTCGCTGACCCTGTCCCATTGGGCAAGGAAAGCCTCTCGGTCCATATCCGGGGGCTGCGAGATATTGAAGTGAATATTGCCATCGCCAAAATGCCCAAAAGGCACCGGCCGGGCCCCGGGAATGATGTCCTCGACGAGCTTAGAGCCCCGGGTGATCAGTTCTGGAATGTCCGCGACCCGGACCGAGATATCATGTTTGATACTGCCCCCTTCATGTTTTTGAACTTCTGACATCATTTCGCGGATCCGCCACAGGGCTTGGGCCTGTTGTTCGGAGCTGGCCAGGACCGCATCGGCGACAGCGCCAGCCTCGATTCCCTGTTCGATGAGGGACAACATCAAATTCGTCAAAAGCTCGCTTTCCAAGGGACTGCTCAATTCAAACAAGACATACCAATCATGAGGGTCCTGCAAGGGATCGCGTACATCTGTGCCATGCCGAAGGGCGAATTCCAGGCCAATGCGGGGCAGCAATTCAAAACCGGTCAATTGGCTGCCGCTGCTGGCTTGCGCCAAGGTGAAGAATTCGGCCACGGCTTCAAGTGAGGGAAAGCCGGCAAAGGCCGTGACCTGTGCCCGTGGTTGCGGAAAAAGTTTCAAGGTTGCGGCGGTGATGATGCCAAGTGTGCCTTCGGCGCCGATGAACAGATCGCGCAGATCATAGCCGGTATTGTCTTTGCGCAAACCGCGCAAGCCGTGCCAGATCCGGCCATCTGGCAGCACCACTTCCAACCCTAAGGTCAGATCGCGGGCATTGCCATAGGCCAGCACCGCCGTGCCTCCCGCATTGGTGGAAAGATTACCGCCGATTTGACAGCTGCCTTCAGAAGCCAGCGACAGGGGAAACAACCGCCCGGCTTGCGCGGCGGCCTGTTGGGCATCGGCCAAGGTGACGCCGGCTTCGACGGTCAAAGTGTTGCCGCTGACATCGATCTCACGAATTCGGTTGAGCCGGGTGAGGTTGACAATCACCTCATGGCCATGGGCAAACGGGATCTGGCCTCCGACCAGGCCGGTGTTACCGCCCTGTGGCACGATGGCGGTGCGGGTTTCGTTCGCCAGCGCCAAAATTTGGGCCACTTGCGTGACTTGATGGGGGCGTAAAATCAGCGCCGCACGGCCGCGATAGCGATCACGCCATTCCGTCAAATAGGGGGCCATGGCTTGATCGTCACGCCCGGCGATCAGTGCGGCATCTGGCCCAACGATGCCGATGAACCGGTTGAGCAGTTCAGGCGTCAGCGGATTGGCCTGTTCGCTTTCCATCTGTTTTGAAGTTGTTGCCATAAGCTCTAGAAATCGACATTGTTCTTGATATCCCTGACAGTATTCAGGGCCGGAAGCTTTAGAATAAATGGAACAGATAAGCAGGCTTCCGGCTGTCAGGTCAAGTTTTGAACTTTACAGATGATGCTCAAGGGCCTTCTATCACATTTGCGCGGCCTTGTGATCACATCATGGTGAGAAAATCTTAACAACAGAGTGTTTAGTGTTTCCAGATTACATTATTGGCGCTATCCTGATCACCTATGAGAAACGTTAGGGCAAGAATTTAGCGAGTGATTGAGGAGGCATTGAGTTTATGCGTGTTTTATTATCCACCCTGACCATGATCGGCATTCTTGCCGGTTTTTCATTTCTTTCGCCTCAGGCCAATGCGGGCGGTTGGTTGTCCCGTGATGATCGGGGAAGTGTGAAGTTCAGCCGGCACCCTCAGTCCGACTATTACCGAGGACGTCCGCAGGTACGCGGTTATCGCCGCCGGGTGGGCGGTTATTCCTATGGGCGCCAGGACACCCGCTTTTTTAGCGTGGCGCCGCGGATAAAATTCGGCATCGAGCCCAATTACGCCACGCTTCCCAGCACCAATTAGTCCCCGCCTTTTGCAAGTTTCCGAGGGTGGGAGGAGCTAGCTTCCTCCCATCTCGATCCCATCTCAAGCGGCTTTTTTTGTCCTTCGGGCCTTGAAAAAACAAAATTGCGCCGCATATCCGCCATGAGAATCGGCAATTAACGGCCTCAGCCGTCCAGTCTTCGCTATTTCTTCACCAAATGAAATTGGTCGAGTGGTCTGGGAAAGCTTGACTTGGAGCTGGGGATTGACTACAACAATTTTATTGTTAGCACTCACTTTAGGCGAGTGCTAACAATAAGGCGCCGCATGCCAGAAGGTCCGAGCACTGTGAGTTGGCGCTTTATGAAGGAGCTGACAATTGTGTGGCGGAGATGTTGCGTTGCCGGGGAAGCTTGGAGCGAGATCGATGAAATGCGCCTTCCCCAAAGGTGACGGCTGCGCCGCCCATATCTTTTCTACTTGGAATTCAATCAACAGCTGAAACGAAGGAGCCTTGGAAAGATGAAATTCCGTCCGCTTCATGATCGCGTCGTTGTACGCCGTGTCGAAGAAGAACACAAAACTGCTTCGGGCATCATCATCCCGGATACCGCCGCTGAGAAACCGCAGCAGGGTGAGGTTCTGGCTGTTGGCAGTGGTGCACGCAATGAGGCAGGTCAGATCCAACCCTTGGACGTGAAAGAAGGTGACAAGGTGCTGTTCGGTAAATGGTCGGGCACCGAAGTCAAGATCGATGGCGAAGAGCTTTTGATCATGAAAGAATCCGACATCATGGGGATCATGCAATCTTAAGTTCTGCAATTGTTGGATCGTCGCCAGGAAACGAGATTTTGCGTGAGTGGGCCTCTCCCCATTGCGGGGCCGCTCTGTAACAGACAACGCTAAAGGAGATTTTTGAATGAGCTCGAAGGAAGTTCGCTTCTCAACCGAAGCCCGCGACCGCATGATGCGCGGCGTCGATATTCTTGCCAATGCGGTGAAAGTGACCCTGGGGCCCAAAGGCCGCAATGTCATTATTGAAAAATCCTATGGGGCACCGCGCACCACCAAGGATGGTGTGACTGTGGCCAAGGAAATCGAACTGGAAGACAAGTTCGAGAATATGGGCGCTCAGATGTTGCGTGAGGTCGCTTCAAAAACCAATGACGTCGCCGGTGACGGCACCACCACGGCCACTGTGCTGGCCCAGGCGATTGTGCGGGAAGGCTTGAAAGCGGTTGCCGCGGGCATGAACCCGATGGATCTCAAACGTGGCATCGACAAAGCCGTTGCCGATGTCGTTGCCGATATCAAGGCGAAGGCCCGGAAGGTCAATTCCAGCGAAGAAATCGCTCAAGTTGGCACCATCTCGGCCAATGGTGAAAAAGAGATCGGTGAAATGATCGCGGAAGCCATGGAACGGGTTGGCAATGAAGGTGTCATTACCGTCGAGGAAGCCAAGAGCCTGAAAAGCGAGTTGGAAGTGGTTGAGGGTATGCAGTTCGACCGCGGCTATCTCTCGCCTTATTTCATCACCAATGCAGACAAGATGATCTGCGAACTGGAAGATCCCTATATTCTCATTCACGAGAAGAAAGTCTCCAACTTACAGAGCATGTTGCCGGTCCTTGAAACCGTGGTGCAAAGCGGCAAGCCGTTGCTGATTATTGCCGAAGATGTCGAAGGTGAGGCGCTGGCGACTTTGGTGGTGAACAAGCTGCGTGGCGGGCTGAAAGTGGCTGCTGTCAAGGCGCCGGGCTTTGGTGATCGCCGTAAAGCTATGTTGCAGGATATTGCGATTCTCACCGGTGGCCAGGTGATTTCCGAAGATCTCGGTATCAAGCTGGAAAATGTCACCCTTGACATGCTCGGCACCGCGAAACGGGTGGTGATCAGCAAAGATGATACGACCATCGTCGATGGAGCCGGCGACAAGGCTGACATCGAGGCCCGGGTCAAGCAGATCAAGACCCAGATCGAGGAAACCACCTCTGATTATGACCGCGAGAAATTGCAGGAACGTCTAGCCAAACTGGCGGGCGGTGTGGCCGTGTTGCAGGTCGGTGGCGCTACTGAGATCGAGGTGAAAGAGCGCAAAGACCGTGTGGATGATGCGCTCAATGCCACCCGTGCTGCCGTTGAGGAAGGTATCGTACCGGGCGGTGGTGTGGCCTTGTTGCGGGCCACGGCTGCGATCCACACCCGTGGCGACAATGAGGACCAGGAAGCCGGCATCAATATTGTTCGCCGGGCGTTGCAAGCGCCAATCCGTCAAATTGCGGAAAATGCTGGTGAGGAAGGCTCGATCATTGTCGGCAAGGTGCTCGACAAGGACAGCTATACCTATGGCTATGATGCCCAATCCAGCGAATATGGCGATATGTTGGACAAAGGGATCATCGATCCTGCCAAAGTGGTGCGCACGGCCTTGCAAGATGCGGCTTCTGTCGCGGGCCTTTTGATCACCACGGAAGCCGGTGTGGCTGAGCTGCCGAAGAAAGAGGAAGCCGGAGCCGGCATGGGCGGCATGGACGCCATGGGTGGCATGGGCGGCATGATGTAACGGCGGGGGCCTGTCTGTCCTCCTTGCGGCCGTTGCTGTCGCCGCGCTGTCAACTCAAAAGACCAATCAAGGAAAAAGAAGGGCTGCTCCATTTGGGAAGCAGCCCTTTTGTCATTTCATACCAGCGGCCCCCGGCCTTGACTCCTTTGCCGCCCAATTTGCGCATAATTTCCAAAGGGATACGAAAATCCCAAGCGGTCAATTATAAATGCATCAGGTCTCATATCAGCCCGCATTGCTGAATTCACCGCCTCTCCTTGGCCTGCCATCCCATGGGCGCCACCCGCGGAAAATGGGCACCTCGGAAAATAGGCGGTGGGGGAGGTGTCTTCTGAGTAGCGTTTCCTAAAAAAAGAACCACACAAAAACGCCGTAAATCCATAGCAGCAATGCGCCGCCAAAAATGATGAAGGTTAGCCAAAGCAAAGATTGCAGTTTGTCATAGTTGGGTGTCCAGCCGGTCCACCAAGCGATCAAATTTGCGATCACATCGCCCCCATTGAAAAGCGGTAGCGGGATAGCGTTCAAGCTGGCCAATTTTGCCAAGCCCAAGGCAAGGACTTCTAGATATGGCCTTGTTGCGATGGTTTCTTTCATGGCTTCGAGCATGGCTGCCGCATGAGTGGCTGGTGCAAACCAGATGCCGAAAAATTGGCCCCACATGGCGGTCATCGCGGAAATGACTTCTGTGCGCAAAATCAACCCCGCACAAAGCGCCAAAATGACAATGCCGGAGGCGGCGACGAGGGCTCTTTTGAGTGGGTGCAGTTCTTCAAAGGCAGGGCGGGATGGGGCTGGAGCCGGATGAAAGCCATGAGCATCGGTATGTTCTTGGGAATGAAATCGAACAGAACCGTAGATTGGGAACAATCTGATTTGCAAGCGCCCCAATGATGTATTGGCTCCAATAACTTTTGGGCCGATGCCAATGGCTATCTCTGCAATACCGGTGCCTGCAAGCCAGCCCGCAATGGCCATGGTAAAAATGTGCAGGCAAATGGCGATCAGGATGATCCCATAAATATCTGCAATCAAGTCCCATTGGCTCATGATTTTCCTGCGTCATAAAATCGATTTGTTTGTGACCAGACAGCGGGGAACAGGTTGCTTGCGCTGCCTGGTTGGACAAGGCCGCGCTGGACGATGACACAGTCTGTGGGCGTAAGAATGTCTTTTCACATGCCCATGTCATGATATCATGTCTGTATTATCACCCATTGGAAGACGCGCTCCGTTGACGGATCCAGGTTATGTATCATGCGGTTTTGGCGAGATTGCGCAGCACATAGTGTAAGATGCCGCCGGCACGGTAATAGTCCATCTCGTCAGCGGTATCGATCCGTAACAATAGCTGCGTTTGTGTGCTCGTGCCATCGGCACGGGTGATCTGGGCAGTCAGATGATCACGTGGCCGAATGCTGTCAAGACCGGTTATCGTCACCGTCTCATCGCCACGCAACCCCAGGGACTGCCAGCTCTCGCCATTGGTAAATTCCAAAGGTAAAACCCCCATGCCGATCAGATTGGACCGGTGGATACGTTCGAAACTTTGCGCGATCACGGCACGAACCCCCAGCAGCCGCGTGCCTTTCGCCGCCCAGTCGCGTGACGAGCCGGTGCCATATTCCTTGCCGGCAAACACCACCAGCGGCACAGCTTCAGCCTGATAGCGCATCGCAGCCTCATAGATTGGCATTTCGATGCCATCCGGCTGGTACAAGGTCACGCCGCCTTCCGAGCCGGGCAACATCTGGTTCTTGATGCGAATATTGCCAAAGGTGCCACGCATCATGACTTCGTGATTGCCGCGCCGGGCGCCAAAAGAATTGAAATCGCGCGGCTCAACCCCTTGTTCGATCAAATAGCGTCCTGCCGGACTATCGGCCTTGATGGCGCCGGCGGGGGAAATATGGTCGGTGGTGATGCTGTCACCAAACAGGCCGAGAATCCGGGCATTTAGAAGATCGTCCACCGGTGCTGGTTCCGGTGTCAGCCTATCGAAGAAAGGCGGTTTGCGAATATAGGTCGAACGCGGATCCCAGGCATAGGTTTTGCCGCCCTTGCCGCCAATCTTTTGCCAGTGTTCATCGCCTTTGAAGACATCGCGATAACGTTTGGCAAACATTTCCGGCGTGACCGTGCGATGGATGATTTCAGCGATCTCTTGGGAGCTTGGCCAGATGTCTTTCAAGAAAACCGGATTGCCGTCTGGGTCTTCGCCAAGAGAGTCGTGAACCAAATCCACCATCATATGTCCAGCCAGCGCATAGGCTATGACAAGCGGCGGGGAAGCCAGATAGTTGGCCTTGACATCCGGATTGATCCGGCCCTCGAAATTCCGGTTGCCGGAAAGCACGCTACAGACCACCAGATCATTGTCCTGGATGGTTTTCGAGATGGCCGCTGGCAGCGGGCCGGAATTGCCGATACAGGTGGTGCACCCATAGCCCACCAGATCAAAGCCAAGGGCGTCGAGGTCCTCTTGCAGGCCGGATTTTTCCAGATAATCGGTCACCACCTGGCTGCCTGGCGCCAGTGAGGTTTTGACCCAAGGCTTGACGGTAAGCCCCCTTTCCCGGGCCTTGCGCGCAAGCAACCCTGCGGCGATCAATACGCTTGGATTTGATGTGTTGGTGCATGAGGTAATCGCCGCCAAAACCACGCTGCCATGGGTCAAGGCATAGTTTTCGCCAGCCACATCATGGCGGGTATCGGTCTTGTCATTTTTGCCATATTCGGCTTTGAGAGCTTTGGCAAAGGCGGGTTTGGCATGGCTTAAGCGAATCCGGTCTTGCGGCCGTTTGGGGCCTGCAATCGAGGGTTCAACGGTGCTCATATCGAGCGAGATGGTCTCGGTGAAGGCCGGCGTGTGACCGGGTCGGCGTTTGAGCCCTTGCGCCTCGGCATAAGCTTCCACCAGTTCGGCCCGCTCGCTGCGCCCGGTGGCGCGCAAATATTTCAAGGTGTCATCATCAATTGGAA
>WGBT01000138.1 GCA_015494185.1 Hyphomicrobiales bacterium
GGCCTGGGACTTGCAAAAAATAACGTCCGGCTGGTTTCGTCGGCATAACTCCTCCCCCAATTCATTTTTATGGTTGATGGCTCGTTGTCGATGCTGATATCAGCCCGGCAACCGATCGCCAAGTTGTTTGTAATCGCTCAGGTGATTTGAGAGACCTTAAATGGTTTCTTGTTTTCAAGTAAGAAGCTCACTTCCTTTTCACCAGAAGGATGGCTTGGGGAGGCAATCGGGCTGGGAGGGGTATTTCAGGACAGAACCTTAATACCCCTTGCTGGTCACAGGCCAAATCTGTCCTTAGCTTCCATGGTGAGCTATTTTGCATTTTCCCAAACTTTGTCAAGGGCCGCTGAAAGCGGCCGCGAAGCGGTTCCACCCTTGACAAAGTTTGGGAAAATGCGAGGGTCTCATCATGGAAGATAAGGGCAGATCTGACCCTGTCTGGAGAGCAAGTAAAACTGTTAGACGTTCTGTTAAACGTTTACCAATAACATGTCATGGATCATCTCGAAAAAGACGGCTCAAAAGCGGCCCGCGCGCTTTTCGGCGGCTTCTCCTCCCCCTTAGTTGGCAAGGCGCGAAAGATGGAGCTGGTCTTGGTTCAGCCCCAAATCAATCAGCGCATGAGCCACCTGATCGACAAATAGCCCCGGGCCGGCAAGATAGGCGGTAGCCTCTGAAAGATCAGCAAAATCGGCCGCCCCAAAATCGGCCGCCCATGGCGGACTTGACAAAGTGTCCGAAGCCTCCCCTAACCAGGGTTTGGCGCGGTAAACGAAATTATCAAGCGAATCGGCCCAGGCCCGGCAGATGTTTTCAAGATAAAACGCCCGGCCCGGTGACGCAAAGCGATATAAATAAAAGGCGGGAATGCGGTCGATGGAAATGCCATGTTCGATCATTGATTTAACGGCCGAAAAACCCTCGTCACAGGCAATGAAAAGGGTCGGCGTTTCCGTCTCCACATCGAGCACGAAATCACCAAAAGGTCCCCTCACCTTGACGGCATCGCCAACAGCAAGCGCCCCAAAAGCTGCGCTGACAGCGCCCTCCTCCTGTTGCTCTGGAGCCACAAATTGCAGCCGCGCCCCATCACAAGGACAACTGATCACCGGCAAACCTACGGCCCCGCCCCTTGGTAATTCGAGCTCGGCACTTTGCCCGGCGAAAAATTGAAAATTCTGCGCTTGAGGCACCTGCAACTGCAAAAGCTGGCTCCCGCAGGGCAGCCTTTGCAGCTGCTCCACCTGACAAGACAGCTCTTGCATAGGAAGCTCTGCTGGACTGGCAGCAAGGGCGGCCTCCAAGGTCAAATCCGTCACCGCACTATTGCAGCACATCAAAAGATAGCCCATCTGCTGTTCATGGGGGGACAACCGATAGAGCGGTTTTTGCGTTTCGATCACTTCCCCGGAAATCAGCCGCGCCTTGCAGGCCCCGCAACTGCCATCATTACAGCCATAGCCCACATGCAGCCCCTTGCGCACCGCCGCCTGTAAAATGGTATCGCCACCTTCAACAAAGAATTCATGGCCGCTTGGAATGAGTTTGACGCTGGCGGCAATCACATGCAACAGCAGGTTACGGGCAAACAAAACCGCACTGTCTTCCGGTTTCTCATGACGTTCAGCCAGAACATCGCGCAGCCAGCGGTCCAGTCCCTCGATCTTGGCATGAAGCTCTTCCGATGACAGCTTCATCTGGCTGAGTTCGCCAAGTTTCCCAGACAAGGTGGTCAACAGCTCGGTTTGGTAATCAAGCCGGCTCTTGGTGTCGATCAACATCCCCGCCAGCGAATGCAGCCGCTGCAACAGGATTTCCGCGCTCGGCAGTCCAGTTTCCCGGGTCTCAAGCGCTCCCTTGGCGCGGGCATTGTCCTTGATCCGCTGCATTTTCTCCAGCATCGGATCACGGTCCAAATCGACTTGCGGATAAACCCGCACCAAATCGGTGATTTTCACCTTGCCTTCAAAGGTTTCCAAAACACCGGAGCGAATTTTATCCTGCAAGTCGCTGCGGCTCACCCCCGCCAGCCGCGCCGCACGGGAGAGTTTCAAAAGATCGGGCATTTTTATCGTTCGTCCTAATCATTTCCAAACTGGTGAGAGGAACTCAAACATTGTCACAGACCACTTGCTCTTGCAATGACAACCAGCCCTTCCAACACTGCGATGATCCCCATCCAACAAAAAGCGGTTCAAATTCACTTTTTGCAAAGTTCCGGGCTTGCATTTTCCGCCAAATCCCCTTATAGACAATGCCGGGGAGCGGAGGTGAACATACTTGATACGCTCTCGTCTAAATTCTCGTTTGGCGGTTTTTGCGTTTTGCGCCCCCTTCGTCTATCGGTTAGGACGCCAGGTTTTCAACCTGGAAAGAGGAGTTCGATTCTCCTAGGGGGTGCCACTCTTTCTTTTCTGAGCCTTGTTGATCTAGACGTTTCAACTTTACTTTGCCAGCCAGCCCAAACAGGGGCAGCCTAACAAACTCACTCAGCCCGCTCAGCCCGCCAAACTCAAGCCCCCAAGCACCGGCCACCCCCCAATCAATAAGACCATTGCCGGGCTTTGCGAACCATGAAATCGCGAAACACATTCACCCGCTTGGAATGCCTGTGCGCCTCTGGATAAACGAAATAACTATCCAATTCCGGCATTTTTTCATGACGCAGCAAAGGGATGAGATCGCGGTCATTGCGAGCCATGTAATCTGGTAAAACCGCCAGCCCCATCCCTGCCTGAACGGCGAGCTTCAAGGCATTGAGACTATTGACCTGTAGCACGGGCGTGCGTTTTTTCCCCGCCGGCAAGCCAGCATGTTCCAACCAGTTGAGTTGCTTAATGGGTGGCGGCGCCCCGCCAAAAGTCAGGATCGGATGCCCGTCAAGCTCTGACAGCTGCCGCGGCTGGCCATTGCGTTTGATGTAATCGGTCGAGGCATAAACATGCAGATGCACCGTGAAAAGGCGGCGCTGGATGAGATCGGCTTGGGTCGGCGGGCGCAACCAGATGGCGACATGGGCTTCCCCCTTGGTCAGATCCAGCTCGAAATTATCAAGCCGCAGCTGAACCCGAATATCGGGATAAAGCTGCATGAATTCCGACAATCTTGGGGTCAGCCAGGTTGAGCCAAGCCCCACGGGAGTGGTGATACACAAATCGCCAAAAGGCTTGCCCTTGGAGTCAGCCAGCATGGTTTCCACCGATTGCAAACGGTTGGAGACGTCTTGCACCGTTCGGTACAAGAGCTCGCCCTGCTCGGTCAGCGTCAATCCACGGGCATGACGGTGAAACAGGGTAACGCCGAGCTCTTCTTCAAGACTGCGGATTTTGCGGCTGACGGACGACTGGTTGACATTCAGAAGCTCTGCCGTCTGCGTAAAACTTCCCGCTTCCACGGTCACGAAAAAAATTCTCAGCTTGTCCCAATCCATGCCGGAGGTTCCCATTTGGTCGGCCAAGAACAAACAAATGGCGCAAAACCAATTCTTATGTTGTTATCTAAGGGTTTCTGCGTATAAAAGGCAGGTAAGCGCACCTACACCAAGGGCTCTTGAGATCAATCGTCTTATTCATTACTGCAACGAAACAATTCCCCCATCACAAAATTCGGTGAACATTATGACGAAATTGAAAATGGTAAGGCCAGTACCAGCATTTTTTATGGCGACATTGTGCCTGACGATGTTTTCCACATCGGGGCATGCCCAGTTCTTCAATCCATTCGGGAAAAAAGCCGAGGAAAACGCGAGCAACCGGGGCCAAACACAGGGCCACGTCAATGCTCAGGTCAAAGGACAACAGCCAATGCCGATGCCTCAGGCAAAGCCGGCTCCTGGTTATGCACATCCCGGCTATGTGCCTCAGGGCGCACAACCAGGCTCTTGGGGACAACGGCCAGGCTATCAGCAACATCCCTATGCTCCACCAGCTCAATCGACACCCAAAACGGATAGAGCCGTTGGACAGCCGTTGCCGCCGGCACCTGCCCCCTTTTCCGCCCAAATGGGACATGGCCGAATGGGCACGGGGCGAATACAACAGCCTCAAATGGGCCCCTCCCAAATGGGACAACCCATGGGTTCTCCAAGCATGGGCCAACGCGCCGGCACAACTGGCTGGCAAAGGCCCCCAGCCGGGCAATGGCAACCTCCCGCCGGTTATGGCATGATGCCCCATCCCGGTTATTTTCCAATGCCTTATCCCAGCTACCGTTATACCCCGCCACAAATGCAGCCGCCAATGGGAGCCCCGCACGGCTATCAACCAGGCGTTCAATCTCAAAGACCGTATCCGTATCAACCTCATCCGATGCCAAACCAAATGCCGGCACCGCCTGCCGCGCAAATCCCTGCTCCAGGTGGCGTGAGCACTCATGCCAAAACCGCCCCCAACAC
>WGBT01000139.1 GCA_015494185.1 Hyphomicrobiales bacterium
ATTCTAAATGGTTCGCCGTCTGGCCCCAGAAACAGCCGTTTGATTTCGAATTGATGCATTGGGTTCGGCATGCCGCCGCCCTGTGCCATGCTGGCCATTGTCTTTCAGACCCCGCTTCTCAATGAGTTTACACCTCGAGTTTACACCTCTTCTTGGTGTCTTCTTACGTCTTCGAGCGCGCTATGCGCCGTGATCTTGCTACTCGTCATCCTCATCCCGAACAGAATGTCCGGTTGGCGGATTTTCCGCTTGCATTGTCTTTGCCGTCCGCACCACGTTGAGAATTCCTGCCGCGATGCCTAATACAAAAAATATCAAAATAAAGACCGGCTGCGTGTCGAACAAACGATCCAACCACCAGCCGATAAAGACTCCCACTCCGACGCCAACCACCAGCTCAGTTGCCAATCGGAAGGCTTGGCCTAGAGCGCTGGACCGTCTTTCCTGAGCGGCAACCTTTGCGCCTCGCGCCAGTTCAAGCCGGTCGCCAAGGCGTTGCAGTTGCTCTTTGGTGAGAGCCAAGTCATTCTGGTGCTGTTTTGTGCGCTGGCGCCGTTTTGTGTGGCCTGGCGCTTGTTGTTCTTCCCACCTTCTTTGCGTTCCTTGTCTGCCTTTTTCCGCTCGCCTCCCTTGTCCCTCTTGCCTCCCTTGCCCCCCTTGTCCCTCCTTCTTCAATGTTTCGGTTGGGGCAGGCATCTGGGGATCGGGTCCCTTTGCGCCCCCCTTGGATTGCTGAGAATTCAACCCCTTTAATTGATCATCTGATGGAGCCATATCCTGCCGCCTGTCATTCGCCCGAACAGTAGTTAATGCAGGGGCTGGGTGTCAAGCCGGTGGGGAAAAAATAGGCCATTGATATAACGGCAAAAAAATGTTTTCAGGGGGTGTGCGGCAAAACGCTCACACGAAAGTGGGGGCTAAATGGCGGCACAGTCTGGTGCGGTTTGGGGCAAAAACGGTCATTATACCAACGGCCCAGCCTCTTTATTTGCACAATTTGAACACGGTTCCAATTCACGTGAAATCTTCAAAAGAACATGCAGAGCATGAGTAATTTATGGGATAGTTCAAAGTATTTATGAGGGGTTGTTTGAGTGCGGTTAAGATATTGACTGTTTTAGGTGGTTTTTAAGGTCTGTTTCTCGTTTCAATTCAAATTCTTTTCCTTGGCTTTCATTGCTGGTTGCCACGGCAAAGAGGGGGCGAGGAATGGAAAATCACGAGGGAACAAAAATCAGCGGCAAGCAGGCGCTTTTCGTCCGGCTCTTCTCGTCCGGCTCTTCACCCCATTGGGTCACGCGGCGGTTTCGCGCAGCCGTTCGGCTTCTTCCAGATCGACCGAGACCAGTTGGCTGACGCCTTTTTCAATCATGGTGACCCCAAACAGCCGGTCCATGCGGGCCATGGTCATCGGGTGGTGGGTGATGATCAAAAAACGTGTCTCGGTCTGGCTTTGCATGGCTTCGAGTAAATGACAGAACCGCTCGACATTGGCGTCATCGAGCGGGGCATCGACTTCATCGAGCACGCAAATCGGCGCCGGATTGGTGAGAAACACCGCAAAGATCAGCGCCATGGCGGTAAGCGCCTTTTCGCCCCCAGACAACAGGCTCAAAACCTGAGGCTTCTTGCCCGGAGGCCGGGCGATGATTTCGAGGCCGGCTTTGAGGGGATCATCCGATTCGACCAGCTCAAGTTGCGCCTTGCCGCCGCCGAACAGGGTTGTGAAAAGCTGTTCGAAATGCTGGTTCACTTCCTCAAAGGCGGTGGTGAGGCGTTTGCGGCCTTCTGCGTTGAGGCTTGCGATGGAGCGGCGCAGTTTGGCAATCGCCTGTTCCAGGTCATCGGCCTCATGCTGCAAAGCGGCACGTTTTTCTGTCATTTCCGTCAATTCGTCATCGGCGCGCAGATTGACCTGGCCAAGACGGTCACGGGCCTGTTTGAGCTGGCCGAGGGCGGCTTCAAGTTCGCTCAATGCGGGAAGGGGAGTCTGGTCTTCACCGTCTTTAAGACCAAGCCTTGCCAGACAGTCTTCGGGTGAACAGTGCAGTTGGTCGCTGATCGCTTGGTGAAGGGTTTGCAACCGGGTTTCGATGGCCTCGGCCCGGGCCATGGCGGCGGCGCGTTGTTCGCGGGCGGCGGCGTGTTCGGCTTGCACTTTTTCCAGCGCCTTGGTTTGCGATTGCAACGCTTTTTCGGCGGCAACGAGAGCGTCGGCGGCCTTTTTCCGCCGGGTTTCGGCTTGTGAAAGCTGGTCATGCAGTTGGGCGCGCTTGTCTTGCAATTCGGCCGTGCGTTGTTGCAATTTCTGGCGTTCTTGCGCCAGTGCTTCAAGACGTTGGCGCAGTTTTTCCGATTGTGCAACCGCCGCCTGTTGCCGCTGGTGCCAGAATTCGAGATCGGTGGCAATCGCGGCCAGCCGCGCCTTGCGGTTTTCCTGGGCGCTCACAAGGGCGCGCAGCCGGGTGGTGGCCTCCAGATGCGCCTCCCGCCTGCGTTGCAGTTCGGCTTCTTGCGTGGCGGTGATCGCGCGTAAAGCCTGTTGTGGCGGCAATCGTTTGAGGGCTGCTTGCGCCTCGTTGAGCGCTTGCTGGGTCTGTTCTATCTCGTGGGCAAGCCGGGTCTGTTTTTCTGAAAGGGTGGCGTGCCGGGTGCGTTCGGCCTGGGCTTGTTGTTCGAGCGTGATCAAGCGGCGCCGGGCTTCATCGAGGGTGCGGCGGTCTTGAGCAAGCTTGCCGGTGGCATCTTTGACGGCCTGATCGAGGGCGCGGGCGGTCTTGCGAGCCTGTTCAAAACGCTCGGTTGCCGCCCGCAGCTCCTGTTGCGCCCGTTGGTTGTCCTGCTTGAGAACGGTGAGCCTGTTCCGTTGGGCCAGCCGGCGGGCCGCGGGGGTTTCTGCAGTGGCGCGGGCCACATAGCCGTCCCAGCGCCAAAGATCGCCGGCCCGGCTGACCAGCCGCTGCCCCGGTTGCAGTCTGGCTTGCAGGCGAGGTCCATCATCGGCATCGACCAGGCCGGTCAGTTGCAGGCGCCATTGTACCGCCTCGCTGCCGCTGACAAAGTCTGAAAGGGGGGTGCAACCGTCAGGCAGGGGCGGCCGTTGTCGTTGTGATGACGGTGGCAGAGCGCGCCAATGAACCGGATCGGCAAGATCGAGACTGGCTTCAAGATCATCGCCCAAAGCTGCCGCCAAAGCCGCTTCCAGCCCCGGTTTCACCCGAAGCGCGCGGCTTAGGGAACGGGGATTGCCGTCTTCGCGGCCCAGTAAGGCTTCAAGGGTGGCGATTTCGGTCCTAAGCCGTTCCGCGGCAAGCCGGGCGTTATCGGCTGCTGCCCGCGCGCGGTTCAAATCTGTAGCGG
>WGBT01000140.1 GCA_015494185.1 Hyphomicrobiales bacterium
GATCTGGGAGAAGGAGACCGGCGCGGGGGATTTTTCTACGCCGGAACGGCGGGCGGCTTTGGAGGCGCAATTGCAAAAACGGCTGGCGCCAATTACCGACAGCTCGGTGCGGCATCATTATGAACGGGAAATCAAAGACCGGTTGTGGCGCTTATGGCGTGCCCAAACCTCTTATCGCCCGTCATTTCCTTCCCAAACGCGCAAGCCTTTCGAGCGCCACCGGGAACGTGCCCCCGCCTCAAGCGCCATGGCAACGGCCCAAGCCGGGGCCGGTATTCGTGCGATGATGGCCCGGGATCATTTAAGGGTTTCCCCGCGCGAGGCGGCTATCATTTTGGTGTTGTGCGCCCAGCCCTGGTTGATGGATGATTTCGACGAGGCGATTGCCGCCCTGCCGTTCAGCTCGCCTGCTCTGGCAGAATTGCGCGACACGTTGCTCGCCATTCATGCGCAACAGCTTGCCAATACTGATCCGGGTGATCAGCCTGCCCTCAGCCCGGCGGAACTCCGCGCAGAATTGAAGGCCCGGGGCCATGGCAAGACTTTGCAAGCCATCGAAAAAGTGGCCCGCGGTCAAGAACACCGCTTACTGGCGGCTGAGACGCCGCGGGAGCATATTCGTGCCTTCTGGCAGCAAATCACGGCGTTGCATCACCGCGCCTTCATCTTGAAGCAAGAGCTTGCCTTGGCCGAGCGGACAGCCCTTGAAAATCCCACCGAAGCCAATCTGGCGATGCTCAATGCCATTCGTCAACAGCTTGAAGCCAATGAAAATCTTGCCGCGGGACTTGACGACATGGTTGATTGAGGCGCAACTTCTCCCTATTTGTACAAAGACTGTTGGAGAGTATGGGAATATGGGGGAATGGCCGTGATTTCGCCAAATTTCTTAATGAAGGGGCAGGACCGAATAGCTGATCGTATGTTGATCCTCTCAATGTTGGGGGAGAAGGCGGAAAAAAGGTCTCATGAGCCCGTTTTATTCAGTCAAAGATGATAGTTTATGGGGCGAGCTTTAAGGTCAGGTTAACGCGAATCGCTCATAAATCATTGCGCATAGTGTCGAAATGAATGGCCCTACCTTATATTCACCATACTGTCCGGCGAAGACGAAATAGTCATGCTCTTGCTGCCCGTGAGAACCGTTCTTGACAAACGCGAAGAGAGTTGGCTTTCAAATGGTTTGAAGAAAAGGCAAGGCGTGTCGTCGGAAAGTGATGATTTGAGAAAGTGGAACACCCGGTCGGAGGCAATTCGTGCGGGCTGTTGTCGTTGCGGGAGATCGAGACAGCCAGCTTTCTGGCTTCAAGGCTCCGCGAACAGCCGCTCCAAATGTTTTACCGCCCAGCGGCTTGTGCGAATACCAAAAGTTGCCACTATTGGGCAGCAACACCGGGACCCAAGACAATTAAGACAAGAAGAGATGTTGGCCTGACGATATTGCAGTGACGGCGGCTCCTCAGGGGCCAGTTTCCGATATGTTGATGAACAAATGCAATATCGGTAACAAACACGCGGAGACAGGATCCCGATGGTCACAAAAACCACAGCACGTAAAGTCAAGGTCGAAGCTGGAGCAGCGGCCGAAGCCCCAGACAGCCCGGTGCTTGACCTTTCCAAGCAAGATGTCAAACGTTTCATCAAGAAAGCCAAAGAGCGCGGCTATGTCACCTATGATGAGCTAAACGAAGTTTTGCCCTCTGATCAAGTCTCTTCTGAAAATATCGAGGACATTATGTCGTTGCTGTCAGAAATGGGCATCAACGTCATTGATAGTGACGAGGTGGAAGAGCAGGAAGAATCGGTTGACAGCAAAAAACCTGCTGTGGTTGGCAACAAGAGCCCGGCCAAGAAGGGGCGGTCAACTGATGTTGCGGATCGAACCGATGACCCGGTGCGCATGTATCTGCGTGAGATGGGCGCTGTCGAATTGCTTTCCCGTGAAGGCGAGATCGCCATTGCCAAACGCATCGAGGCGGGGCGTGAGGCGATGATTGCGGGGCTTTGTGAAAGCCCGCTGACCTTTCAGGCGGTCATCATCTGGCATGATGAATTGATGGAAGGTAAAATTCTGCTCCGCGACATCATCGATCTGGAGGCCACCTATGCGGGGCCGGATCAAGCGGGGGCGGAAGAGGAAGGTGTTGCCCAGGGAACGGAACAAGCTGGAGAGGCTTCCTCATCAAACGCTGAAGACAGCGCTGAAGCGGAAGACGACGATGATATCGACAATGTGATTTCGCTGGCTGCGATGGAAGCGGAGCTGAAACCGCAAGTCCTTGAAAAATTCGAATCCATTGCCAGCAACTACAAGAAACTGCGGAAATTGCAGGACCAACTGGTTGAGAAAAAGCGGCAAAACAAGACGCTGACGAGTGCTCAAGCCAAGAAATATGAGGCGCTCAAGAAAGCAATTGTCCGCGATGTCAAAAGCCTGTCCTTGTCCAATCCGCGGATCGAGTCGTTGGTTGAGCAGCTCTATTCGATCAATAAGCGGCTGATCGGTTTTGAAGGGCGGCTGATGCGGCTGGCGGATTCTTATGGTATCAGCCGCGACGAATTTTTCAAAGAATATTATGGCCATGAGCTCGATACCGGCTGGTGTGACCGGGTTCGCAAGATCAACAAGAAGACCTGGGGCAAATTCATCGACAATGAACGGGATCTCATCGAAGAAATCCGTGGCGAGATTCATGCCCTGGCTTCTGAAACCGGATTGGAGATTGGCGAATTCCGCCGGATTGTCAAAATCGTCAAGAAAGGCGAGCGGGAAGCCCGGACGGCCAAGCGGGAAATGGTCGAAGCGAATTTGCGGCTGGTGATTTCTATCGCCAAGAAATATACCAATCGCGGCCTGCAATTCCTCGATTTGATCCAGGAAGGCAATATCGGGCTGATGAAGGCGGTCGATAAGTTTGAATATCGCCGTGGCTATAAGTTTTCCACCTATGCCACGTGGTGGATCCGTCAGGCCATCACCCGTTCGATTGCCGATCAGGCGCGCACTATCCGCATTCCCGTGCATATGATCGAGACCATCAACAAGATCGTGCGCACTTCCCGGCAGATGCTTCATGAGATTGGCCGCGAACCAACCCCGGAGGAGCTTGCGGCAAAGCTGTCCATGCCTTTGGAGAAAGTCCGCAAGGTGTTGAAAATCGCCAAAGAGCCGATTTCACTGGAAACCCCGATTGGCGATGAGGAAGACAGTCATCTTGGGGATTTCATCGAGGACAAGAACGCGATTTTGCCGATCGATGCGGCAATTCAACAAAATCTGCGTGAAACCACGACCCGCGTGTTGGCGTCCTTGACCCCGCGTGAAGAACGGGTGTTGCGGATGCGTTTTGGTATCGGCATGAACACGGATCACACGCTGGAAGAGGTGGGGCAGCAGTTTTCCGTGACCCGCGAACGGATTCGCCAGATCGAGGCCAAGGCCCTGCGCAAGCTCAAACACCCAAGCCGTTCACGAAAACTGCGCAGCTTCCTGGACAACTAATACCAACGGCCCCTGACCTTTCTTCGTATACCGTTCAATTAACGCAAAAAGTTCAAAGGGATACGAGAAACGTCAGTGGTCGATGATAAATACCTCCGGTATAAGAAGTCTCTATATCAAGCCGTCTCCACCGCCTTTTTCCGCCCATCATCGATGATCATTGATGGTGGTGCGAAAATGGGCGGTGGCTGTGGTCATGATATCACAAGCCCCCCTGATCATTTCCTGCAATGGATGCCGCTTTTTCTATCAACTTCCTTCAACAGTCTGTGCTTTTGATTCGCAATACCGTTCAATTGACGAAAGCTTTCCAAAAGATTAAGGAAGCTATCGGCGGTCAAGGGGAAAGGCCGCTGGAATTCATCCTTTCAACAGTTTTTCACATCACTTCTGATTATTATTTGTTCAAATATTTTATTTTGACTAAAAAATAATCACAATTGTCGAGAAAGCGCTTTTCCTCTCCCTGTCGCCCAGACCTCTTTTTTCTTTGTAAACAATGGCTTAACTGATGGTGTCGAATCTGGCACAAGGCTTGAAATAGTTTCGACGGCTGGGATCGTCTGGTAGGTGGTTCCACATAAACCAGGGTGGACGGGCGGTTGTTCGCTTAAAACCAGAGGCGAGCTTGGTGCGTTTTCGTGCTCTGGACGTCCCTTTTAAGCAAGAACGAGGTAACAAACATGAAAATGGTGACGGCAATCATTAAGCCATTCAAGCTCGATGAAGTGCGCGAAGCACTGACGGCTGTGGGCGTGGAAGGCATCACGGTAACGGAAGTCAAGGGCTATGGCCGGCAAAAGGGCCATACGGAAATTTACCGCGGCGCTGAATACGCCGTCAGCTTTCTGCCCAAAATAAAAATCGAAACCGTTGTGCCGGCTGAAAACGCCGACAAAGTGGTTGCCACCATTGCCGAGGTCGCCAAAACTGGCCAAATCGGTGATGGCAAGGTCTTCGTCACCACGGTCGAAAAGAGCATGCGCATCCGTACCGGTGAAACCGACGCTGCGGCGCTGTAACAGTGGACCATCATAATTCTTTGAAGGTCTTAAGGGGAAGTTCGTAAACCAAAACTTGAGGGGAAAGAATGAAACTCTCGCATTATTTTTATTCCGCCGTCGCCGCGATGGTGACTTTGACGGCTTTTGCTGAGCCGAGTATGGCGCAAGGCGCCTCTGGCGGTGTTCCCAAGGAATCTGCCTATGTTTTCAACACTTTGCTGTTTCTGATCGGCGGCTTTTTGGTGATGTGGATGGCCGCAGGCTTTGCCATGTTGGAAGCGGGCATGGTGCGCACCAAAAATGTTGCGATGCAGTGCACCAAAAACATCGCTCTTTATTCGATTGCCGGACTGATGTTTTGGGTGGTCGGCTATAACCTGATGTATGAGGGTGTCAATGGCGGCTTTTTGGGGTCCTTCACACCGAAATCTATTCCCGATCCCGCCAAAGATGCCGGGGATTATGCGGCTGCCTCTGACTGGTTCTTTCAGATGGTGTTCTGCGCCACCACGGCTTCCATTGTCTCTGGAACACTTGCTGAACGCATCAAGCTCTGGCCGTTTTTGATCTTTGTCGCCATTCTCACCGGCATCATCTATCCCATTCAAGGCGCTTGGAAATGGGGGGCCGGCTGGCTGGCTTCTGGCGCTGATACCAGCTGGATCAAGTCTGTTGCGGGTGCTGAGTTCCAGGATTTCGCAGGCTCGACAATCGTGCATTCAGTCGGCGGGTGGGCGGCCCTTGTCGGGGCGATCATCCTTGGGGCGCGGGCTGGCAAATATGGCCCGGATGGTCAGATCAACGCTATTCCGGGCTCTTCCATGCCCTTGGCGACACTTGGGACCTTCATCCTGTGGCTCGGCTGGTTTGGTTTCAATGGCGGTTCGCAACTGGCTTTAGGTTCTTTGGCCGATGCCTCTTCGGTTTCCCGGATCTTCATGAACACCAATCTTGCCGCTGCCTCGGGCGTGATCGTCGCCATGATCCTGACGCAGATTTTCTATGGCAAGATCGATCTTACCTTTGCGCTTAACGGGGCGCTTGCCGGTCTGGTTTCGATTACCGCCGAACCGCTTACCCCGTCACCGCTTTGGGCGATTATCATTGGCGGTGTTGGCGGCGCGATCGTAGTTTTTGCGGTGCCCATGCTTGACAAGATGCGGATCGATGATGTGGTCGGGGCAATCCCGGTTCACTTGTTTGCAGGCATCTGGGGAACGCTTGCCGTACCGTTGACCAACAGCGATGCAAGCTTCCTGGCGCAGATCATCGGGATTGGTGCGATTGGCATCTTCGTGATTGTCACCAGCCTGATTGTCTGGGGCGTGCTTGCTGTTACCATCGGGCTGCGGCCAACGCCAGAAGAAGAGGCTGCAGGTCTTGACCAGGCGGAAATTGGCCTTGAAGCCTATCCGGAATTCGGCCAGGGCAGCCAGCGGGTCTAGAACCTTGAGCGACACAATACTGAAATCGTAAAAGGTTTTGCTTTCAATTTCATGGTTTAGGGAACCAGAGCTTTTCCACTCTGGTTCCCTTTTCGTTGGTGCCAATTATGAGTAAAGGAAGGTCAAATTATTTTGATTTCTATTTCTATGTGAATTGTCTTATTAATAAAGCCCAATTTTTTCTGAAAACCTAGATCAATAATTTGATGTCTGTTCAGACCGAAGGCCGTTTATGTGACGGTGAAGGCAATAAATTTTCTGACAAGTTATCCCGATTGTGGCAGACCCTTAAGCAGGAAGGTTTTTCTTCGGCGGTCAGACGCATCTATAGAGGAATTTTGATCCGGCTGCACTATCACTTCATTGATAAACATTTTGATGCCTTTTATCGCATTCCTGTCGATGGTGACGTTCCCAGCTTGAATTGCACATCAAACGAATTCAACGAGTCCCAGATTGTATCTGAGAAACTTCCTTCCGAAATCGCCAGGCAAATCGAAAAAGATGTTGCGCAATACCAATTCAAATATGGGATGGCGACACCCCGCACAGTTTTTTCCTGGGTGCTGGACGAAATAAAAGAAGATTTTGAGAATTTTACTTTCGTTGATATCGGATCAGGCCGGGGCAGTGTTCTTCTTGCCGCCTCTCATTATCCATTCGCCAAAATCATCGGTGTTGAATATGCTCCTATACTTCATGCGGCCGCTGTTGAAAATATCGCCGCTTATCCGCGCCGTCTTATGCGCTGTGAGGAGGTTTCGAGCCTGTGCCTCGATGCCAGGTCTTATGATTTCCCCAAAGATAATCTCATCATATTCATGTACAACCCCTTTGAAGATGACGTATTGCAGGTGGTCTTGGAAAATCTGATGGCTTCCCTTGAGGAGGAGCCGCGGCTGGTTTATCTCGCCTATGTCAATCCAAGGTTCAAAGCCGGTTTGATTGATGCAAAATATTTCACCAAGCTTAGCATGGGATGGAAAAAGCGGCTCAAATTATGGCTGCTCAGTCCGCTTCCCTTCAGGATTTATCAATCTTGCCTCAGATAGGGGGCAGATCGGGGAATAGGGGAACGGGCAAAACGCACTGAAGCTTGCCGGTGATCAGCCCTTAAAGAGGAAGATACGTATTTGTTCCGTCGGTGTTTGTGGCAGTGGATCAAGATGAGCTTGTGTCTTTGGCAAGCATGGCTTGGCGGCGGGTTCGGGCGATGTTTGCGCCGGATTGGCCGGCGAGAAAAGCATCAACGGCGGCTTTGATTTCCTGAAATATGCGTTCAAAGGCGGCGGCTTTTTCGGCCTCTGTGCCTGCCACTGCGGCAGGGTCTTCAAAGGGCCAGTGATAGGTTAGGGGCGCACCGGGCCAAATCGGGCAGCTTTCCTTGGCGGCCTTGTCACACACGGTGATGACAATATCCATTGCTGGCGCCTCAGGGGTGGCGAATTCATCCCAGGATTTGCTGCGGGCTTTGGATACTGGGATGCCATGGGCTTCAAGGGTGGCAAGCGCGAAGGGATTGACCTGCCCCGTGGGGGCCGATCCGGCGCTAAAGGCTTTCACTTTGCCCATTCCAGCATGATTGAAATAAGCTTCTGCCATGATACTGCGGGCCGAGTTGCCAGTACAAAGGACGAGGATATGGGTCATGGTCTGCTCTCCGATCAATATTGAGGCGGTTGATCTTACCGCAACACAAAGGCTGTGACGAGCTTTGCGCTGTAAGAGTTCAGGGCTGTTTGATGTTTTCCCCAAATGGCTCGTTGTTTTTGTTGGCACAGAAAAAAGCTCGCTTCCTTTTCACCAAAAGGATGGCTTGGGAAGGCAATCGGGTTGAGTAGGGGGAGCTTATACATATCTTATACATATTATGTCTGACCCCATACAAAGCTGGTCAGTTCATAACCAAAGGCTCTTGGGGGCAGGGCCGATTTGACGATTGCGGCCAAATGGCTATAAAACCCATGACAGAGCAATAAAGACATGCCTGGTGCGGGCAAAACCCTTTCAATCAGGCAAGCAAGGGCAATTCAGGGGCCATTCACAATTTAGGGACCATTCATGAGTGTTTCTTCTTTTGACGTTGCCATAATCGGTGGCGGCCCGGGGGGGTATGTTGCCGCAATCCGTGCGGCGCAACTAGGGTTTAAGACCTGTGTGATCGAGCGTGAACATTTGGGGGGCATTTGCCTGAACTGGGGGTGTATTCCAACCAAGGCGCTGCTGCGCAGTTCAGAGCTTTACCACTTGATGGCACGAGCCGAAGAATTTGGTCTGTCGGTCCAGGGGGGGCTATCTTTCGATCTGCAAAAAATCGTCGAGCGTTCGCGTAAAGTCGCCAAAAAACTCTCGCAGGGTATCGGCTTTTTGATGAAGAAGCATAAAATCACCGTGATCGAAGGCCATGCGCGGTTGCAAGCGCCCGGTCAGATCGAGGTGGAGGGGGACCGTGAGTATCGCCAGATTACCGCGCCGCATATTATCATTGCCACCGGTGCCAGGGCGCGCACCTTACCGGGGCTTGAACCGGATGGCAAACGGATCTGGACCTATAAGGA
>WGBT01000141.1 GCA_015494185.1 Hyphomicrobiales bacterium
TTGCAAGAGGGTGGCCAGAAAACGGAAACCTAAAGAGGCAGAGATTATCTTGCGCCGGATGTTTTGCCCTTTTTGTTGGTTGGGGCGCTGCCGTGGGGGCGGCCAAAATCGGGGGCGTCGATTTCCTGGCCGGCTTCGATGATGCCGCGGCGGATTTCCCGGGTATGAGAAAATTTCTCTTCCAGCGTCTTTCCGTCCCCGCAGCGAATCGCGCGGGACAGCACCGCCAAATCTTCCTGAAAACGGCCGAGCATATCGAGCACCGCTTCACGGTTGTGCAAAAAGATGTCCCGCCACATTATTGGATCGCTGGCGGCGATGCGGGTGAAGTCACGAAATCCTCCCGCGGCGAATTTAAAGATTTCGGCTT
Source organism: Hyphomicrobiales bacterium (assembly GCA_015494185.1). GTDB lineage: Bacteria > Pseudomonadota > Alphaproteobacteria > Rhizobiales > S144-35 > S144-35. The sequence goes on from WGBT01000141.1 coordinate 371, forward strand.
CATGCACGTTTTCCAGATCGCGGGCGGTATCGACGATATTGAAGGCAATCAAATGGGGCAAATGGCTGGTGATGGCCAATACCATGTCGTGGTGATCGGGCGGCATCAGCTCGACCTGCGAGCCAAGCGCGCGCCAAAATTGCACCAGCTTGGAGACAGCCCCGTTGTCGCTTTCCGGCAACGGTGTCAAAATGCACCAGCGGTTGTCGAAAAGCTCCGGAAAGCCCGCCCGCGGTCCCGAATCCTCGGTTCCGGCAATGGGGTGGCCTGGGATGAAATGAACGCCTTGGGGGACATGGGGACGGATTTGCGCAATGACCGACTGTTTGACCGAGCCCACATCACTTAAAATCGCCCCGGGTTTGAGGGCGGGCGCAATCTGTTTGGCGATTTCGCCACAAACGCCGACTGGGGTGCACAGGATCACCAAATCCGCCTCTTCGACAGCCTCTTGCGGGGTTGGGGTGGCGGCATCGATAAACCCGATTTCCAGTGCGGTCTGCCGGGTTTGGGGGCTGCGCGCATGACCGGTGATCTGGCCGCTGAGCCGGGCCCGTTTCGCCGCATGGCCGATGCTCGAGCCAATCAGGCCAAGACCGATCAGGGCAATTTTTTCAAAATAGACTTTTGGAGAGGAGGACGGGGTCTGTTCGTTTCCATGTTCCTGATCAAGCGCCTTGATGGAAGATGTTTCAGCCATTGAGAAAATCCTTCAAGGTTTTGAGCACCGCCTGATTTTCCGCCGCGGTCCCAATCGTCATGCGCAGCGCATGGGGCAGCCCATAGCTTGCGACCTGACGTAGGACAATACGGTGCTCATTGAGAAAAGCATTGGCCTCAAAGGCGCGCTTTCCGGGCGTATCAGGAAAGCTGATGAGCAAGAAATTGGCCACGCTTGGGGTGACCTCAAGCCCCATTTCCTGCAAGGATTCGGTTAGCTGCGCCCGCCATTTTTCGTTGTGCAGGGCGGCGTTTTGGACATGCTGGCGATCTTTGATGGCGGCAATGCCTGCGGCCATTGCCGGCGCTGAGACATTGAAAGGACCACGGATCCTGTTCAGGACCGCAGCAATGGCCGGCGGACAATAGCCCCATCCCAGGCGTAAGGCGGCAAGCCCATGAATCTTTGAGAAAGTGCGGGTCATGACGGTGTTGTCAGTGGTGGCCACCAGCTCGATTCCGGCTTCATAATCATTGGCGCGGACATATTCCGCATAGGCGGCATCGAGTACGAGCAAAATATGATCACCCAATCCAGCGCGCAACCGGCGAATTTCGTTGAACGGCAGATAAGTGCCGGTGGGGTTGTTGGGATTGGCCAGAAAGACGGCTTTCGTCCGCGGTGTGACTTTTTGCAAAATCGCATCGACATTGGCGGTAAGATCAATTTCAGGGGCGGCAACGGGGGTGGCGCCTGTGGCCATGATGGCGATTTTATAGACCAGAAAGCCGTGTTCGGTGTAAATCGCCTCGTCACCGGGGCCGAGATAGGCTTGGGCGAGCAGATTCAAGATTTCGTCAGATCCCGCGCCACAGACGATGTGCCCAGGATTGAGGCCGTAAACTTCGCCAATGGCTTCACGCAATGCGCTCACCGCCCCATCGGGATAACGCGCCAAACTGCCCGCCGCAGCCCGGTATGCTTCAACGGCTTGTGGCGAGGGCCCCAACGGCGTTTCGTTGGAAGATAGTTTGATGATGGGGCCGTCACCAGGCAGGGCGCTTTTGCCTGGAACATAGGGCTCAATGGATAAAATGCCCGGTTGTGGTTGCAAAGAAGGGGGGGGCAAATCAGCTTCTCGTCGCTTCTTTCTCATTGACATACCATCAAACCCATCTGTTAAGCTGTCACAAATTTGCCGTGATTGAATTAGGCTCAGGACCCATAAAGGGTTCAGGACCCATAAAGAGCGTGGATGCCAGCGGCATTTCCGCGAAATATCGCTGGTTTTTCGACCGCAGGGAATAGCCGAAGCTATTTCCAAGGGCGAAATGCCAG
>WGBT01000142.1 GCA_015494185.1 Hyphomicrobiales bacterium
CTTCAATCAGCAATTCCATGATATCACTGGGTTCGAAGTCTTCGCTGCCATCCCCTTTGGCAAAGGCCATATAATCTTCCAACATCGACTGCATTTCATCGACGTCAGCCTTCAACGCCTCAATTTCCGGACTATCCCCGGCTAATGCCAGTTCCAGCTTGAAGCGGGTGAGAATGGTCCGCAGATCGTGGCTGACCCCTGCGAGCATGGTGGTACGCTGATCGACATGGCGTTCGATCCGGTCCCGCATCCGAATGAAGGCTTGCGCGGCCTGGCGCACCTCCCGCGCGCCACGGGGACGGAAATCCTCCGGGGCCGGCCGCCCCATGCCAAAACATCGCGCCGCTTCGGTCAGTTGCAAAATCGGCTTGATCTGATTGCGTAGGAATAAAATTGCAACAATCAACAAGACGATCGACGAGCTGACCATCCAGACCAGAAAAATATGCGAGTTCGAGGCATAGGTCTTTGATTTATTGGTGACAATCCTGAACACCCCCCCGCTGACCTGAATATAGATGGTCACCGTATTGGAACTGAAAGACGTTCGAATACGATAGGGTTTGCGCACCTTCTTGGCGATTTCTTTGCTCAAAACCCGGTCAAGGATGTCATAAAACGGACGGCGTTGAAGCGGCGGCAACGGTCCGGGGGGCAAAAGCTCCATCACCAGCCCCATCTTGTTTCTGGCGATTTCATTGAACTTGGTGAAATCTTGCTTGTTTTCGAGCTGATCATAAATACTGACCATGGCCGCAATCTGATTGGCGGTTTCCCGTGACAGGCGTTTGGTCACCAATTCATAATGGCGTTCCATGAAAACGAACACCAAGATCGACTGCAACAAAATCAATGGTGCAGTGATAATGATCAGCGCCCGGGCATAAAGCCCTTTCGGCATCCGCCGCGAAAACCAATGCGTTACTCGCCGCAGCAATGACGAAGGTGCCGCTTGGCTCCCCTTCTTCTCACCGTCAATATCATCAGGGTCATCGGGAAGCTCTTGTTCTTCAAGGTCTTTTGCAACAACCTTCACGAATCTGCTTTATACCTCCGGTTGCACCTCTTCAGCCAGCTCATCGTTTTTCATGGAATGTTTCATGGAATGGAGGAAAATTCTCGCTTCTCGGGAGCAAAAGCAACGCCCCCCTTTTGCCAAACACAAACACGCCTCAATCGACCTGCAAAACATAACCTTTCCCGCGCACCGTCTGCAAATAGATGGGATTGGAGGGATCGGGCTCGATCTTGCGCCGCAGCCGGTTGATTTGGACATCAACCGCCCGGCTGGAACCACTGCTGTCGTCGCTTGCCAAGTCATCCCGCGCAATCGGCACCCCAGGTTGGGCACAAAACTGCCGCAACAGCTCCCGTTCGCGGTCAGTGATGCGTACCGGTTCATTGCCGCAAAGCAAGACCCCGCGGCCGATATCGAAGCGAAACTTGCCCATCCGCACTTCTCCGCTCTGTTGCGGCGTGGTTGAGGCGGCTTTAGCCGTCTGTAGAATATTTTGCAACCGCAACACCAGTTCACGCGGCTCAAAGGGCTTGCCAAGATAATCGTTCACCCCGATTTCCAAGCCCTTGATGCGCTGATCGGTCTCACTTAGGGCCGTAAGCATCAAGATCGGAATTTGCGAGGTCTTGCGCAATTCTTGGGCGAACTCAAAACCGGATTGTCCTGGCATCATCACATCAAGCACGATCACATCAAAACGCAGGCCGCGCATTTGACACTTCGCCTGTTCGGCACTTTTGGCTGTTGAAACGCGAAACCCGTTGTCGAGCAAATAACGTTTCAGCAAATCGGCAATCCGCTGATCGTCATCAACCACCAGCACATGCGGCGCATCGTCAGCCAATTTGCCCGTTTCCGGCGTTTGCCTGGATTGCAAAGATGTCGTCATCGTCATATTTTGTGCTTTAGTCACCCTTTGCGGAAAATGGAGTTGCCTTGGTTGCCTTGAATGCCTGCTGTAAAACACCACCACATCAGGGAGCTGCCTTAATCATCAACGATCCCTTGATCATATACAAAAAATCCGGCGCTGGCATGACATTATCCGCAAATTATTTGTCGTCAGTGCGCAAATGGTTGACGCTGAGACAATTCCGGGGCATCCCTGGAAAATAAAATCTGAAAATAAAATCTAAAGCAGATAGAACACGGAAAGCTTGGATCATCCATTGCAATTATTAGAAATAAGATCCAAACAACCCCGGTGCGGAGGAACGGCCGATGCCAGAGATTCCCTTTGATCAACGTGATGGTGTCATCTGGATGAATGGTGAGATGGTGCCCTGGAGCGAAGCCAAACTACATGTGCTCAGTCACGGGCTGCACTATGCAAGCTGTGTTTTCGAAGGCTGCCGCCTATACAATGGCCATATCTTCAAACTCACTGAACATACCGAACGGTTGCACGAATCCGCACGGATACTGGGGTTTGAGATTCCTTATGACGTGGCCACCATCGACCAGGCCTGCCGTGATACGGTGGCGCAAAACGGGCTTGTCAATGGCTATATTCGGCCGCTGGCCTGGCGCGGTTCGGAGCAAATGGGGGTCTCGGCCCAACACACCAAAATCAATGTCGCCATCGCCGCTTGGGATTGGGGCGCTTATTATGATCCTTCCCAACGCATGCAAGGCATTCGCCTCAGGCTTGCCGATTACCGCCGTCCCAGTCCGCAGACCATTCCCACCAAAAGCAAGGCGGCTGGCCTTTACATGATCTGCACCTTGGAGAAACACAAAGCCGAAGCGGAAGGCTATCACGACGCCTTGATGCTGGATTGGCGCGGACAAGTCGCCGAAGCCACCGGCGCAAACGTGTTCTTTGTCAAGGAAAATGTCCTGCACACCCCAACGCCTGATTGTTTTTTGGACGGGATCACCCGGCGCACCGTCATCGGGCTTGCCCAAGAAGCGGGCTATGAGGTGGTCGAACGGGCGATCATGCCCGATGAAATGCTTTATTTCCAAGAATGTTTCATCACTGGAACCGCTGCCGAAGTCACCCCGGTTGCCGAAATCGGACCTTATAAATTCAAGCCGGGCGCTGTGACCAAAACCCTGCTCGATGCCTATACTGAGCTCGTCAATCCAACCACCTCCGTTCAACAAACCGCTGCCAGTTAGCGCCGTTGGAAAGGCGAACATCACACAAGCCCCCAAGCCCCACTTCCTCCCGGTAAAGGCTGGGGGGAAATCATCATTCCGGGCAATCCTCTCCATTGGGAGTGTAATTGACCTTCAGGGAACGGCGCGGTTTGGCATAAAAAGTTTCGGCATAAACGGTCGGCGCCCCAGCAATGCTGCCAATGCCTGGAATGTTCAAAGTGGCAAACATCTGTTGGATCGAATTGGGCGGAGACTGATATTCGACCCGGGCCATGATGACCGATGAGCCATTATCAATAAGATCCGGATTGACGGCGGGCGTGCTGACCGCCCCCGGATAACTCCAATCGACCTGCATATTGCCATTTGTATCTTTTGAAATAGAGACGAACTCGATTGTTGGATTGGTGTTGGTCGTAACAAAGGGAGACAGAATCTTGGCGGCCGCGGCCCGGATATCTTCGAGATCCTGATTGTTGACATCAACGCAGCGCGCCACCAAATCCGCTGCCGAACTGGCCATCGTAGTCACCCGGCGCGCGAGCGTATAAGAGGAGCTCAGTGCCACAGAGCCCCAAAGCAGCATCAACAAAAACGGGGCGATCATAGCAAATTCGACCGCAGAAACGCCGCTCGTCTCCCGTTTAATCCAACTTTTGATGCGATACAGATACATGATCATGGTCACTTTTCCTTGCCTCATCTGATTTCATCACGCGTGTTGTTCCGCTTACAGTATTAAGAATGTCTTCATCCTGACCATTGCCATGATTTTATAAATAGGGCTCGGTGCGGAAGACCATGGTGGATTTGATGCGGGTTTTGCCATTGCTGCCACTGGCGAGATCCAAACCGTCTTCCATGCCCATGATGGTTGCGAATTTGCTGGGAATATTGAACAGCAAATCCCATTCGAGCTCCGCTTCCACCACACAAACGGAATTGGGGGGGCAAGGGGTTACGGAACTTGTCGCATTGGGGTCGAGATTGCCATTCGCGTCGCTATTGTCGGTAAAGCCGGAAGAGGCGAAACTATTATAGGGTTTGACATTGACAATGATCTGGTTGCTGCAATTGGGAAATAGGGGCTGCGACAATTGGCAAATTTCATTGACGAAATCCGCCTGGCTCATGGTGAGAGCTTCACCGGTGCGCGCCTTGCGGCCAACCTGCATGACCGCATTATCTAAGACTTGAGTGCCGATGAACCAAAACGCCACTTCCATGATCGCAAATATGAAAGCGAAAAACGGCCCGGCAAGCATGGCGAATTCCAGCGCCGTCACACCGCCTTCATCGCGGCGCAGCCGTTTGAAAACAGAGTTTTTCTTTCGACCGCCTGCAGATGTCGTTTTAGGCGCATCTGGCGTGGACATCTTCGATTTAATCATCTGGTTACGAGCTCCTGATACAGCTTTCAAATACTTCAAAAACGAATGCTATTGGTTGTATTTGCAGTCGAAAAGCGCAAGTTGTATGCCAACCTATCGTTCAAGTTGTTAAGAAAATCTTCCGATTTGATGTTATGAAAAAGTTAAACCTAAGATAAACGCCATGAAATCGCGTTTTTCTTCGAGCAGGGTTAATTGATTGGCAAGAAAACAAGAAAAGATGACTGAAGCATTCACGCCAACGGCTTCAGCGGGAGCTTGATCGTTTATGAAAATCCGTATCCTTGCCGTCGGCCGTCTCAAGGCGGGCGCTGAACGCGATTTGTTTTCGCACTATCTGACACGTTTTGAGACACTGGCCCGAACGCTGGGCATATCCGCAATAGAGGTCATCGAATTGTCCGAAAGCCGTGCCTCCCATGCAGCCCAACGCCTGGCCGAAGAAGGGCAGCGGCTGCGGCAAAAACAAACCGGGAAGGGGGTGACAATCGCTCTTGATGAAAACGGCCGCGCCATCACCAGCATGGGCTTTGCGGCAAAATTGACCGGCTGGCGCCATGAAAACCAGCCTGCCATTGAATTCATTTTCGGGGGCGCAGATGGGCTTTTGCCCGAAATCAAGGCCAATGCCCAATTCACGCTTTCACTAAGCGCCATGACCTTGCCCCATGGGCTTGCCCGCATCATCCTGGCCGAACAGCTCTACCGCGCCGCCACGATTGCCAACGGCCACCCCTACCACCGCCCCTGATGCCCTCAATCAAGGCGCAAGCCCCTGTCCTTTCCCGCTCTATCTCCCCGAAACCCATCCAAGCGCACCTTCTGGACGATAGGTCCCAGAGGATAAAGCCCTTTTGGACAAGCTCCCGCCATAACAACATGACAAAATGAAATTATGGAACACCTCCTGCACGGCTTTGTTGTCCTCCAAGCCATCCTTCCGGAGCCATCGTCGCTCGCCTCACCCTTTTCCGGGTGAGCGGCGATGGGTCTGGAAG
>WGBT01000143.1 GCA_015494185.1 Hyphomicrobiales bacterium
GCCCATCCTCATATGACAGAGGCGGTCAGCGTTGTCCACAATGGCATCATCGAAAATTTCCGGGAATTGCGGGAAGAATTGACCGCGGCGGGCCATCGCTTTTCAACCGAGACCGACACCGAGGTGATTGCCCATCTCATAACCCATGAGCTTGAAGCGGGAGCCACGCCCGAAGAGGCGGTTGCTGCGGCGCTGAAACGGCTTGAAGGGGCTTATGCGTTGGCAATCCTTTTTCGCGGTCATGATGATCTGCTGATCGTGGCGCGTCAGGGCTCACCGCTGGCGATTGGTCATGGTGAGGATAAAGGTGAGATGTATGTTGGCAGTGACGCCATTGCCTTGGCACCGTTCACCGACACGATCACTTATCTCGATGATGGGGATTGGGCGGTTTTGACCCGGTCGGGAGCGCGCATCATGAACCGTGATGGCGAGCCGGTCAGCCGCCCCAAACAGAAATCCGTTGCCTCTGCCTTGCTGGTCGACAAGGGTAATCACCGGCATTTCATGGCCAAGGAAATTCATGAACAGCCTGAAGTGATCTCACATACCCTAAGCCACTATATTGATATGACGGCGGGGCTTGTAAAACTGCCCGAGATGCCCTTTGACTTCGCCCAATTGCCGCGGCTGACCATTTCGGCCTGTGGCACGGCTTATTATGCGGGGCTGGTGGCGAAATACTGGTTTGAACGCTATGCGCGGTTGCCGGTCGAGATCGATGTTGCGTCGGAATTCCGCTATCGGGAAGCGCCGATGCCCGATGGCGGGGCGGCTCTGTTTGTCTCCCAGTCTGGCGAAACCGCAGATACCTTGGCCACCTTGCGCTATTGCCGCGAACAGGGCCAGCATATCGTCTCGATTGTCAATGTTCGCGAATCCAGTATCTCCCGTGAATCCGATCTGGTGTTGCCGACCTTGGCAGGGCCGGAAATCGGGGTGGCCTCAACCAAGGCGTTCACCTGTCAGCTCTCGGTACTGGCCTGTATGGCGATTGCGGCGGGCCGGGCCCGTGGGGTCATCGATGAAGCTTCTGAACGCGCGCTGGTTGCGGCATTGATTGGCGTGCCGCGGCAGATTTCCACGATTTTACGTGACGAAGCGGCTTATGAACAACTCGGCCACCCATTGTCCAAGGCGCAAGATGTGCTCTATCTCGGCCGTGGTTTGAATTTCCCTGTGGCGATGGAAGGGGCCTTAAAGCTCAAGGAAATTTCTTATATTCATGCGGAAGGCTATGCCGCGGGGGAGCTGAAACACGGGCCGATTGCTTTGATCGACGAAAACGTGCCGGTGATCGTCATCGCCCCGCAGGACGATTTGTTTGAGAAAACCATCTCAAACATGCAGGAAGTTGCTGCGCGGGGCGGGCAGATCATTCTCTTGACGGATGCGGAAGCTGATCAGGTGGGATGTGAAAACATAACGGTGCGGCAGCTGCCGAAAGTACATTCTTTCGTCAATCCGCTCATCTATGCGATCCCTGTGCAGCTGTTGGCCTATTACACGGCGGTTTTCATGGGCACCGATGTCGATCAGCCGCGGAATCTGGCAAAATCGGTGACGGTGGAATGAGCGCCGCCCTGCCGTTGCCGTAATGTTTTGCGATGGGGGAGGCATGGGGGGATGTGTGAGATCCAAGCCCCCCTGGGATTTTTGATTGTTATTTAAGCCGGAACGTGCCGAAGGGGGCTTGAATTTGTTGGTGGCGTGAAAAACGCATAGACTATAGTGACCATAGTCCACTGGTGGCAGACAAGTCGGTTGTTTGATTGGGGGAAATAGAAGAAATCCATGGGCTTTTTAACAGCGATGACGTTTTCTTTCAGGCCCAGTCTGGCCATTGCTTTGAGCTCCCGTTTTGTGGGGCAGAGCTTGGCCCTTGCGATTATGGCCGGTTTGTTTTGTGGTGCGGTAGCTTTGCCGGCTTGGGCCCAGTCGGCGGACCGATTGATTGCCGCGGGACAAAAAGCCATTGCCAAAGGCAAATATTCCACCGCGATTCGGCATTTCACGCGCGCCATGCGGGTGGAAGATTTGACCCAAGAACAGTTGGCCCGAGCCTTTTATCAGCGGGGGCGGGCCTATCACAAGGCGGGGCGATATGCGGAAAGTATCGCCGATATCACCCGTGCTGTCTGGTTCAATAAATTGTCCGCAGCGGACCGTAA
>WGBT01000144.1 GCA_015494185.1 Hyphomicrobiales bacterium
CATCAGGATAGCGGCCATCGATATGATACATTTGCGCGATCAGCACAATACTGGCGCCAAAGAGGCCAAGGCCGGTGAGTATGGCCGCGCCAGTGAGCCAAGGCCAGCGGCTATTATGGAGCCATCCGCCAGCGGTAAAACTCGCCCACATCGCGCCAAGCAGCAGGCCAAGGCGGGACAGCCGGCTGATTTCCTGCCAGTTGGCAGCAACAAAGGTAATGGCGGCAAAGACCAGCAAAACCGCTCCAAGCATTGCCATCAAGGTCTGCAGACGGACGAAACTTTGCCGTGGTTGGATTTCTGCCCGTATAGCCTTGGCGCCATCTGCGCTCACCCAGCCGTTGGCGACCCAGCGATCCAAATCCCTGCGAAGCCAACGGTGATAAAGCGGTTTCATAAGCGGTAAAAATGGATTTCAGATTTCGATCTGATTGACAGCGGCTGGCTTCCCTGCAATCTTCTGACCTGATACCCGGAGGTATTTTTTATCGATACTCATGCTTTCCGTATCCTTTTGAAGGTTCTTCATAAATTGAACGGTATACGAATTGAGGTCAGCTCTGCCCGTTCATCGTGTCAAGGTCTAGCCACCGCGCTGGTGAAATATAGGGGCAGATTGAGGCCAGAAAGGGGTTACCAAGGCATAAAGGCGTTGAAAAAGCTCAAGGGCTTACTGACGGAACGGTTCATCCCGGCCACATTATGGCGCATCAATCCCACATCCCGCGTCATATAGGCCATGGTCCGGTTCATCTGTTGCATTTCGTTCTTCAAAATTTCCATGTTTTCCAGATAGTGCATTTGGGCGGTCATGATTTCGGTATTTTTGGCCATCTGGTCGACATTTTTGCTCATCGCCTGGACATGTTTTGTCATCACATTGATGTTGTCGCTCAAACGTTCCATCTGAGTCGTCAGACGGCTCATGTGATCCCCCATTTTGGGGTCGAAGCCCCGGGCGATGGAGCGCATGTCGTTTGACAGCTCATAAATCAAAAAGGCGGCCAATCCAAAGACCAAAAAGAGAATGAACAAGGTTGGATAAATCACCCGCTCCCAGCGGCGGATGCTGTTTTCCATCAAGCTGACGAAACGCGAAGCTGTCTGAGTCGTTTCGGGGGCCAGCGACAATGTTTTGATCTTGTTGTCATCTGAAATATTCTTGCTGCCGCCAGACCAGCTTTCGACCGAGTTCATCGCCTCTTGCATGGCGCTGACTTTAGACCGAGTATCAGCACTGATACGCGCTGAAGACCTCGGCGCTTTACGACCGCCACGATCTTCAGGAGTACTGTTATTGACCATCTCGCAAACCCTTTTACAAGGTTAATTTTCGAGTATTATATCATATATACTCAACAAATATTTTAACACAAAATATTACAATGTCTTACTTTAGAGAAAAACAAGCAAGATTCTCGCCATGAAATTTTTGTAACGAACCCTGTTGGTTTTTTATCATTATTATATTTTATTGTTGTTTGCTTGCGATCATGAGCTTCATACCGTGTCAGCTCCATGGGAGCGGATCAAATAAAGATCATTCAACGTTGTTGCAATTCAATGACTTCAATAACATAATCTTAACGCCCTAGGGGGAGCCGCAAATGTCACATGTGCGGCAAGGTCACAGTCATGGCGGTTGCCATCAACCGTTGAAGGGCTGATAGCCGTCAGATTTCTCCTTCTCAAGCTTTGATTTCAAGGCACGCGGCCGGTCAACCGGCGCCCCATCGAGGACCCAGAATGTGGCTTGGCCGATCAACATACCGCGATAAACCCGCACCGGCTGGACGGCATGAAGGGTCAAGGTCCATTGGCCGACAAAGCCTGGATCGATGAGCCCTGAAGAAATATGGACGAACAGGCCAAGCCGCGCGATTGACGACTTTCCCTTGATCATTGGAGCGAAACGGTTACTGTCTCTGCTCCCCATGATTTCCAAGGTCTGGGCGAGATAAACGGTTCCGGGGTGCAGAATCATGCTTGCCGTAGTGCCGTTGTCTTCCCAAGGCACAATCTCCGTTGGCATCTCCTGGCGCGGATCAAGAACGGGGACCGTATATTTGCGGATTTCCTCCCCCAATCGAAAATCATAGGAATTGGGCGTGATCTGTTCTGGTGTGAACGGCTCTATGATAATGTGGCCCGCCTCGCGTTGTTTGACGATTTCCGGTCCGGTCAGGATCATCGGCCGTGGTCTCCATTGAAATTTTTCAGATTGGGCATCGGCTTGGAATGGTTGGAATAAAGCCCCTGATATTTCACTATCTTGCCTGAGGGGCGAAAAAACGCAACCTGGCCGATCAACATTGCCGGATAGACGCGCACAGGCTGCACAGCGGTCAGCTCGAGGGTCCATTTATGCGCCGCTCCGGTATGGCCGAGATCGGCGGCGATATGGACGAAAAGCCCAAGCCGTGCCGTTGAGGCCAGCCCATTCAAGGACATCGTATAGGTTGCGCTGCCGATCCGTTCCCAGGTGTTGAACAGATAGACTTTCCCCGGCTCAAGCACTTGGCCCTGCGCTTCCAACCTGTGATAGGCAATTTCTTTGGGCGGCTCGCTCAGCGACCATTCGGGGCGGACGATCGCAAACGTATCAGAGAGACGATAGCGGTAATAGCATGGCCCCAACTGTTTTTCATCGAACGGTTCGATCTCGATGGTTTGCCGGGCAACACCTTCCCTAATCTGTTCGCCTGTCAGCATTTTTCGCCTCGGATTTACCGATGGCTTAAAGCCGGTTGGAAATGATGGCTTCGACATCCTTATGGATTTGCGGTTGGTTGGTTGCCAGAAGCTGTATCGTGGCATCGATGCTGTCGACAACGGTATAGCTCGGCGTGTAGTGACCATCGATATAGTCTTCTGCCTGCATATGTTTCATCAGTTGCAGAAATGGATCCCAATAGCCTTCCAAATTGACCAGAATAATCGGTTTGGCGTGTTGGTGGAGTTTTGAAAGCGTCATCATTTCGACAAGTTCATCGACGGTTCCGATCCCGCCTGGCAAGGTGACGAAAGCATCGGAGATTTCATACATGATCTGTTTGCGTTCATGCATGCTCTTGGTGATGATCAACTCATCGACGTCGATCAAGACTTCTTCTTTTTCCTGCAAGAAATCCGGAATGATCCCCGTGACACGGCCGCCGGCATCGATCACGGCTTGCGCAATGTCCCCCATCAAACCAACGCCGCCGCCACCATATATGAGCTCCATATCAAGATGCGCCATTTTTTGGCCCAGCATGATTGCGGCATTGGAAAAGTTTGGGTTATGGCCTCTTCTTGATCCGCAGAACACGCATACTTTACGGATATCGATTGCATTTATCCGGCCATTTTTCATCGTCTCAACTCCTTGTTTATCAAAGTTTCTCATATGTATCGTGCGCTGCAAAGGCAATCATCGATAGCCATTTTGCAAGCAAGCACCTCATTTACCTCCCTTATTTCTTTTCAACTTTTCCCCGCCTTCCGCCATTTTCCCCAATGATCCCAATTCCCAATAATCCCAACAAAATGCAGATCAAAGCCGTCGTTTTGTTCGGCTAAGCTCTGCACCGGCCACCTTTCTTGATGATTCCGGTTTATCAAGTCCAAACTGTGGCAACGTTTTTTTTGGTAGTGGAACCTTTTATGATAAACCTGTTTATGCCTCCAAGTCCAGAAAACTTATAAAAGGCATTGTTGCAAATACTGATTGAGCTCAAAATTGGGAAGCCATGGGAAAAATGTTGGCCGGGTTGGAAGACAACTGGAAATCGGAGGAAATTATTGGTTTTTCCCAACAGCTTGGCAAAATGGTGAAAACCGTTTACTATCGTAATACGCGTAAAGTGATAGCGATATGCTATATCGATATATGCTATTATGTATTATGCCATGGCTTCCGCCAAGTTTACTTTATGTGTGACAAAGTCTTGATCAGGCAGGCAGGATTGCCTCCCGATCAGCGGCGCAATGATAATCATCACTGAAATTGCGTTGCAAAGTGGTGCACCTGCAGAAAATGGTGCGCCTGCAGCAGGCATCATAATTGTTTGATATAGATCATCTCAATCTGAGCGGCAAGGCGCATGAGGCTTTTCAAGGAGTAAGCATTGTGAAACAAAGTCCAAGTCCCCATAAAGCCAAGCGTCCAATTCTTAGGACATTGGCAGCCGTGCTGATCCTGTTTTTATTAGGTGGTATTGCCGTACACCAGTATCTTGGCGCAGAAAGATTGAAAACTTGGTGGACGCAAACGCTGCGATTTGCGGGCTTGCCAAACGATAACCAGATTGCAAATGGCAATAGTATCGAAAACACTCCCGCTGCCCGTGTCAGTTTGGGGCAACGTCTTTCCACCTATATTGATGATATTGCGGCTTCTGTAGATAAGATTACGACATCGGCAACAGAAGCTTTGAAGAATGCGGGGGTAGATGTTGCGGGGTGGCGCAACCATCCAGAACAAGCGGGCGAGACGGTGCTCGCCAATGCCTCGTCTTCTAAGAGGGTTACAGATCCGAGGGATGAAATCCGTCATCAGGCAACGGAACAGGAGGGGGGCGCAACGAAGCAAGACCAAAAATTCTCCGTTAAGGTTTCCGATTATTCAAGCCGTGTTACTGAGACGGTGAAAACCACTTATAAATCTGCCGTTGAGGCGTTGTCCCGATCATTTGGTTTTGGAATGCATGGTGGTGATCGTGCTCGTGACCAAGCAGCAGAACAGCAAGCTTTGGTGCCTCAAGTGGAGGATCTCGCTCTTGATGCTGAACAGGATATAAGTGCCGCAACCCAGGTCGATCGCGATGCGGATCGCAAGCTCAAGAGTGAGGGCACAACGGTTACGCCTGCCCCCTCGGCTTCTTCTGCGGATCCCGGCAATGCACAACCAAAACAGCACGCAAAACCAGTGAAAATGGCACGGATATCTGAGCCCAAGTCCCCAGCGGCGCAAGCCCCTGTGCCACGTGGTCGGCGGCCAACCTTCAATGTCGTGAGCTTTGACGGCACGGGTGAGGGAGTGGCAGCGGGTGAAGCCGAGCCGAACTGGCAGGTCCACGTTGTTGCCAATGGGCAGACCATTGCCACAACCGATGTCGATCAGCGCGGTCAGTGGGTGATCTTGTTTGACAGGCTGCTGAAACCTGGTGAGCACAAGTTGAAGCTCAAAGCCGTGGCCCCCAATGGCAGAGGCAGTTTGCTTTCGGCTCAGACGGTTGATGTGCGCTTTGCCAGCCAGCCTGATGGCCGTTACAGCCGGGAAACGCCATATGTCGCGATTTTGGAACCCAATAAGCCTGTCCGGGTGTTGCAAAAGCCGCGCCGTTTCAAAATGGTTCAGCGGCAAAACGGCAACAATATCTCGCCACCGCGCCAACAAGCTTCTGGCCAGGCCGTGGTGAAGGCTCGGCCTTCGGCTCAAACAACTCAAACAAAAGGTGCTGAACCTGCCAAAGCCAAGCCGGTTAGGGCTGAGCCGGTCATGAAAAGCGTCAAGACCGCCAGCAAACAACAACAGGCCAGGCTGGAAAAACGGATTGCTCAGTTGACGCCAAAGCCAACCCCAGAAAAACCAGAAAAGAATGCAGATCTGATCGAGGAGCGGCCCAATCCGCCGTCTTCTGTCACCAGAAAAGCAATTACCGAGAAAGCAGTTGCTGGAAAATCCGCTGAATTGATAAAGTCGGCTGCGCAGTCGATGGCAGGACATGCTAAAGCAGCTGGTAAAGCTGCCATGAAAGCTGGTGATGTAACCATGGACAAGGCGCGCGAACTTGCGGGTAAAACCAAACAACAGCTTGCGCGCCTGTTGTCAGGCCAACACAAACCATCCGCTCGGCCGCAAAATAAAAGTTCTGCGGCTGTTGTTGCAGCACCTGCAGCCTTAGCGGAAGTTCCGCCACCTGTGAAGCGGGATCGTAGGCTGAAGCGTCAACCCGATGCCGATGCCAAAATACTGGCTAAGAGGACTGCTGCCATTAAACACCACAAAGCGGCAAGCATAAAACTTCCGAAACGAAATCCCCATTCGAGAGCACAAGTCAAACGGTTGGCGCAGAGCAACCGCGTTCCCAAAGTGGTTGTGGTTCGCCATGGCGACAGTCTTTGGACCATTGCGCAAAAGATCTATGGTGACGGATCGAAATATAGATTGCTTTCAAAGGCCAATAATTTGAAAAAGCCTTATAAAATCTATCCTAAACAGGTGCTGAAGATTCCACGTCTTGCGCAAAATGATCAAATTGAGAGCACATCACGCAATCGGGCAAGGCGAAACAAGAAACACAGCTGACGGCTTTGGCCATAGGAGAGGACTGAACTCTTGCAAGGTTGAAGTGTTGTGGGGGGCGCTGAAGAGCCATCCTTTTGGTGAGTCTGAGAGAGCCGGCTTTTGCTGAGCCCGGGCAATTGAGACACCACGGGGCCCCATGGCACTTTGGCTGATCTTTGGGCTTCCTTAAGGCTTTCCGTACCCGTTGAAGGTCTTTTCACCTGTTTTCTGGAGCTGTGGCAACTCGGTGTCATGGGTTTTCACCTCATGAAATTCCGGCAGCATATCATGGAAAACATCATGTCATGGAAAATCCGAGTTTCTTTTGATGTCGGGGCATCGTAAAATGAGTAGACTTAGACCTGGACCTACACATTGTGTCAATTGGGGGAGGAAAGGACATGCAATCGGGCCAGAAGATGAGCATGGGCCAGCTTGTTGCCGCCAGCATGATATTAGGGCTGTCATGGTGGGGAAAGGCTGTTGCTGAAGAACGCCCCACAGGTTCTCTCACAGGCACCAATAAGCCCCCTGTTGTCAAGTCACTCCATCCTGCTGATACGGTAGTTGGCCGTGCCCGTGAAGCCCCAATCAACCCCCTTCCAGTCAAGGAAAAATTCTGGTGGGATGAGGCTTGGTATGATCGCGGGCAATTACCGGTGCCGAAAAACTATGAAGTCATAAGCCGCGAGACCAGTTACATCAACAAGGCCGACGATACCGAGGTGCCCGCGATCATCTTCCGGCCGAAGAAGCCTGGTCGATATCCCGCCGTTTTGTTTCAACATGGCCGCCGGGGGCTTGATGATTTTGTCAAACGTTTGGCCATTCGTATTGCTGCGCGTGGCTTTGTGGTTCTCGCGCCCAATGTTTTTGCGGCCCGATTTATCGACGATTTTCCCATTGAGCATCGGCCGGAGACCGAAACGGATGTTGCTGCAGGCATTGGCCACCTATTGTCATTGCCGGATGTCTCAACCCGTAAAGCCTGCCTTTATTCTCACACCCGGGGCGGCTATTATACATTGCAAGCGGCGGTGAAATATGGTCATCAGGATAAAGATGTTGCCTGTTATGTCTCCTTCTATCCGCATTGGCAAAATCCCAATGCTGCGGAGCCTTTGCAAGTTTATCGCTATGCGCCGGAGGTTGACCGGTTGAAAATTCCAACCCGGATTTTTATAGGAGAATATGAGCAATACCAACGCCGCCGCTCGATTGAGACGGCGGTGCAGTTTATGAAACAGGCCGGCCGCGATGTGCGGCTGATCATCTATCCTGGTGTGGGCCGCGGCTTCGATTTCCGCCCGCCCAATGTGCGCACTCTGGCCGATGATCTAGCGAGCAAAGATGCCAATATGCGCTCTGTTGTATTCATGAGAAAACATTTGGCTCCATGGGTGAAAACGCCGCCAACAAAGTGATTTGAATTGGCAAGGGATATCAAGGGAGATGATGCTTGTATGAGCAATTTAGATTGCCTTAAGAAGTTTTAAGTTTGGGAATGAAGGCATGGGGGCTTGTGGTAAGGTGATAGGAGGCGAACAATATGGCGCGGAATTTTAGGGTACAAGATGCTTATGAAAAGGTGACGGTCACGGTAACGGGCACGATGATCAAGGTGCGCGCAATGCCAACCTATCTGGAAGATCAATCCTCGCCTGAAGACAGTTATTATGTCTGGGCCTATACGATCGAGATTGAAAATCATGGCACTGAGACCATCCGGTTGCGGTCTCGATTCTGGCGCATTACCGATGCCAATGGTCGGGTACAGGAAGTCTCAGGGATGGGCGTGGTTGGCGAACAGCCATTTATTGAACCTGGGGAC
>WGBT01000145.1 GCA_015494185.1 Hyphomicrobiales bacterium
CACTAGTACCGCTTGCCCCGATCCGGTTGCGCGCGCCAGAAATACCGCGCCCCTTGCTTCCTTGTGCTTCCTTGTCAGCTACTCATTTCACTGACTTTTTCGCCGAGTTTGGCAGCCGTTTCCTGATCGACAATGCCTGAAGCCGGCAAATCGTTGTCTTTTTGGAATTGATAGACCGCATCACGGGTTCCCTGGCCATAAAAGGAACGCGAAACTTCGCTTTCCGGCAGCTCAAAGCCCAAGGCCTGCAGCTCCTTTTGCAATTCCTTAACATCATCACCGGTCTGGCGCACCATTAAATGCCGTCCTTTGAGTTCCATAAGGTCTTCTCCTTAAAAATGAACATCAATCATTGCCGCATCACGCCGCGCTGGAATGGCGCTTGCGTCACCGGCCAATGAATCCTCATCAAAGATTTGCTTCCCTATAGCCTGCCATGCGTCTGGGTTCAATCATCTTGTCATGACACCAAAGCGAACCGTTCCCCTAAACGCCAAAGCGCGTTCTCACACGAAAACCGTTCGCCTGGCCCCCTCAAAAAAACTGTGCATAGTTGCCATAGTTTGCCCCCCGAATCGGTTCAAATATGAAACATCGTCCGCGTGGAAGCCGTTGGCGTCAGTAATACCGGCGGCATTTATCATTTCGTATCCCTTTGAAGGGGCTCCTTAAATTGAAGGGTATACGAAGCAAGGCCGGGAACCGTTGGTGTCAGTAAAAAGGCAGAAGAGGTCACAACTTCAACCGAAGGAATTGCTTGATGGCAGATTTTCGTACCCATATCACATTTGGCGCCGTGACCGGCGGGTTGATGGCCACCACCGCCATGGTTGCAGGACTGGTCAACCCTTCTCAGGCGGCAGCTCTGACACTGGCGGCAACGGTGGGCGGCATTTTGCCTGATATCGATCTCAATAATTCCAAGCAATCCCGCTATCTGTTTGGCGGCCTTGGGATTTTTCTTGGTTTTGTGGTGCTGTTCAAATTTTCCGCGGTATTGTCGATCGCCGAGCTGTGGATCATCTGGCTTGGCACCTTCTTGCTGTTTCGGCTCGCGATTTGGCGCGCTTTCAATGATTTCACCATCCACCGCGGGGTTTTTCACTCCCTCTTGGCCTGCCTGTTTTATGGCTTGGCGGCAACCGTGATGTTTTATCATTTCATGGGCAAGAGTGCGTTTTTCTCATGGACGCTCGGGGGCTTTGTCGCCATTGGCGCCTTGGTGCATCTCATACTCGATGAATTTTACAGCGTCGATTTCGCCGGCAACCGGGTCAAACGTTCCTTTGGCACTGCCGTCAAACTGTTTTCGGCTGCCAGCCCCACCGCCAGCTTAGCAATGCTGGCTCTTTGCATTGGGCTTTATTTTTATACCCCCTCGATGCAGGAATATCTCGACACCTTTGCCAATGTCGAATATTGGGACTATTTGCGTCACCGGCTGTTGCCAGATGGTCCGTGGTTTGATTTCGACGTCGCCACTCCCTCCGCCAAAGACCTCGAAACCGCCCATCAACCAGGCAACAACAGGTTGAAATAAGGCGCCTCTGGCACGCTGTTCCCTTTCCTCACCGATCGATGCTTGGAAGGGAAACGAGTTGCTAGTTGCGCCACTTGTCCACAGGCAAGCCTTTGCGAAGCCAGCCGACACCGCGGCGGTTGCCTATCATGCCTTCCGAAACATCGATCACGTTGCGGTAGCCAAGCCGTTTGAGCTGTTTTTGCAGCCAGCTCGAACGGCTGCCCGTTGCGCAGATCACGGCAATCGGGGCGGTTTTGTCGCCTGCGGTCAAATTCACTAGTTTTTTGAGAAAACTGCGATCACTCAAACTGATCAGATAGGCTCCGCGGGGCACCCCGGTTTCCCTCCACTCTTGCGGATCACGAATGTCAATCAACAAAATCTTGCCCGCTTGAGCCTGCTTATAAGCCTCTTCAGCGCTGAGAACCTGTGGCTGATTTGCCGCCTGAACCACGGTCTGACCGGCAGAAATCAGAACAGTAAAACCGATAACGGCACAGGTGACTGCCCTCACCCAACGCTTGAAAAAGCTCTGATGGTCAAATCGAAATATTGTCTGTGTTGTTGTTACCGTCATAGTTCACCGATATGTTCACCGATTATAAGTTCATTGACTTGGGCACCTATACCTGACTTGAGCGCCTGTCTGTTCTCTCAAGGCAGCCCTTTAGATTCCACATTCCGCTCCCCGCCTGCCTTCCTGCCCTCTGTCTAGCACAGCGAAAGCCACGCAGCAGCAGACGCTTTGCCTCAACCGCACAAGATTTTGTGATCCTCCCCAAGATACGCTTCTCAGCACGTTTTTCCCAATCATCCCCCCAGTTCGCGCTTGTTCATGAAGGCTTGATCTGACATTTTCGACCAGGTGAGCGCCAATTGCCGAAACTTCGAATAGCTGTCGAACACCTTCTTGGCCAACGGGTCCGCCTCACCAGCTGCGGCAATCACCTCTTGAGAGGCAAGTGCTGCCGCTTTGAGGATATCATCGGAAAATTGATGCAGCTCAACACCATGCTTGTCGATCAACTGTTGAAGCGCTTGGGCATTGCGGGCATTGAATTCGGCCAACATGTGATTGTTTTCCGCCAAGGCGCACGCCGCAATCATCTGTTGATCGCTTTTGGGCAGGCTGTCATAAAGCTTACGGCTGACGCCAAGCGACAACATGGTGCCGGGCTCGTGGAAGCCTGGATAATAATAATGCTTGGCCACTTTATAAAGCCCCAAGGCCAGATCATTGTAAGGTCCCACCCATTCCGTGGCATCGATCGCCCCCGATTGCAACGAGGTCAAAATATCGGTGGGCGCCAAAGTCACCGGATTGCCGCCAAGCGCCTTGATGACATCACCGCCCAGCCCCGGAATACGCATATTCAAGCCCTTGAAATCATCAAGAGAAGTCACCGGTTTTCGGAACCATCCCCCCATATGCGAACCGGTATTGCCGCAAGGAAACGGCTTGACACCAAATTGCCCGGCAAGCTCATCCCACAAGGCTTGCCCACCGCCATGCTGAATCCAGGCATCCATTTCATCCGCCCGAAAACCGAATGGAACCGCCGCAAACAAGGAAAAAGCCTTGGATTTGCCGACATAATAATATTCTGCCGAGTGATAAAGATCGGCGGTGCCCTGTTCGACGGCATCAAGACATTGCAAAGCACCGACCAATTCGCCGCCGGCAAACAGCCGTATTTTGAACCGCCCGCC
>WGBT01000146.1 GCA_015494185.1 Hyphomicrobiales bacterium
GAGACAGGCCTCCTCAAGGGCCATGATCCGTTTCGCCTGCTTGCGGGATTCGGTCCAGACCAAAGAGGCCCGCCGCCCTTTCAGCGGCAAGATGGCAAAGGGCCCCGCTGGCAGAAAATGTTGCACGGCACGCCCCCGATGATCCCGTTCCAGCGCCACCGTGGCAATGATGCCGGTTTGCGGATAGGACCAGGAAACCGTCTTGATCCCAGCCAGTTTGCGCAACACCGAATTGCGGCCATCCGCAGCAACCACCAGATCCGCTTCGAGCGCCCGGCCATCAGAAAGGTGAAGCCACGCAGAACGGCTATCGGCCCCAAAATCCTGCACCCGGGCCTGCTCGATCAAGGTGACACCGGGAAGATCACGCACCGCCTTGGCAAAGGCCCGGCGCAGCAGATGATTTTCAAGGATGAAAGAAGCTGGTTCCCCAACTTGAACCCGATTGTCGAAATGCAGAAACACCGGCCGAATGGGCGCCTCGAGGGGGCTGTCGGTAATATCGATATCGGTCACCGGCTGGGCCGCATCCGCCACCTCATCCCAGATGCCGAGATATTGCAGCATCTTGACACTGGCCAGCGAAAGCGCCGACGCCCGGCCGTCAAAAGTGGCGGAAAGCCCCTCTGCAAGGGACGCTCGATCGATAAGTGCAACTTCAAGATCAAGGCCCGTCGAGGCAATCGCCTTGGCCATCGCCAGACCAACGAAACCGCCGCCACCGATCAGCAAATTATATCTTGTCTTTGCGGCCCTACTCATGTTTCTGTGCATCTCATGTCATTTCATCTCAATACCCTTATTGGCTTACTCGATTTAGAGCCGCTTGAACACAATCTTTTCCGTGGATTGTCGCCGCAGACCGGCTGGCAGCGGGTTTTCGGCGGCCAGGTGATCGGCCAGGCGCTGGTGGCCGCATCGCGCACCGTCGAGCACAAGATTGCTCATTCCCTGCATGGCTATTTCATGCGCCCAGGGGATCCGAAAGTGCCGATCATCTATGAAGTCGACCGAATCCGCGACGGCAATAGCTTTGCCACAAGACGGGTCGTTGCCATTCAGCATGGGAAAGCGATTTTTTCCATGTCAGCCTCTTATCAAAAGCCGGAAACTGGTTTTGAACATCAGCAGGCCCAGATGCCCGATGTGCCACCTCCTGAAGAATTGCCCAGCGAAGCCGAACTCAAGGCGCAATTCATCGACCATGTGCCAGAACATGTCCGCGCCTATTGGGAACAGGAACGCCCCATCGAGATACGGCCAACCGATCTTTCGCGATTTGTGGACAACAAAGCCGGCCCCGCGGTGCAACATGTCTGGATGCGCGCCACGGGTCCCCTGCCCCAAGATCGCGCCCTGCATCAATGTGTGATGGCCTATGCCTCGGATTTCTTCCTGCTCGATACCTCACTCATTCCCCATGGCCGGGCCTTCTTTGACCCGGATCTGTTTCTCGCTAGTCTCGATCATGCCATGTGGTTCCATGACGATTGCCGAGCCGATCACTGGTTGCTTTATACCATGGACAGCCCCCGCGCCAAAGCGGCACGCGGCTTCAACCGCGGTGCCATTTTCACCCGTGATGGCCGGCTGGTGGCCTCGATGGCGCAAGAAGGTTTGATTCGCCTGCGGCGCGGTGAAGGCGAAGCAATGCACAGATGAACAAAAGAAAGTAAACAAAAGAAAGGCCCCAAAACCGCGGCGATTTGCGGCCCTGATTTGCAGTTTTCCCCTTGATATTTTATATTTCCCCGAGGGGGCAAGTGGAGAGCTCCATTATTTGGGTGCTGCAGGATTTGGTGGCTAAAGTGGATTTCGACACAAAAATGAACAAAACGATATCAGACAAACTTCGTAACGCAGGCTTGCGGCCAACCCGGCAGAGGTTGGCCTTGGCTGAGCTGTTGTTTGGGCGTGGCGACCGTCATGTCACCGCAGAGGAATTACATGATGAAGCCTGCCGCCGCGGTATCGCCGTTTCGCTGGCCACTGTCTACAACACCTTGCACCAGTTCACCGCGCAAGGGCTGCTGCGTGAAGTGGCCGTGGAAGGGGCCACCGCCTACTTCGACACCAACACGTCCAATCACTATCATTTCCTCAATGCCGACAATGGCGAGTTGATCGACATCGATAATAAAGACTTACGGGTTGAAGGCTTACCAACCCCGCCTGCAGGCATGAAGATCACCCGGGTTGACGTCTTGGTGCATATCGAAAAAGACGATGATTAGATTCAATATCGAGGAACCCTCATATTGACCGCTCATACTTCCCCTATTCTTCTGAAGGTTTTAGTCCGAATTGGACGGCATGGCATACGAAGCAAGGCCAAAGCAGCCGATATAGGCCCTTGATCTGACAGACGGCGGCGAGTTTGATTGCACCTTTTGACCTAAACCCGTCCTTACATTCCATGGTGAGCGATGTTGCATTTTCCGGCCGTTTGTCAAGGGTAACACCGCTTTGCGGCGCCAAAGGCGCCCTTGACAAACGGCCGGAAAATGCCAGAAACTTATCATGGAATGTAAGGACAAAACGACAGGGCTGGTCTTTTTACCGTAAAGCGATAAAGCCTATACGCGACATGAGAGCAAAATCCGGTCACATAGAATCGGATTTGCACTCTAGAAGCTAGAGAATCTACTTTTGCCGCACAATTTACCCGAAAACCGGTTCCACTTAAAGAACTTGTGCACTATGCGGGAACCATTTCAGGTTTGACCGAATAAGCTTTGCCATTGCTCCATTTGCTCTGAGTTGCGACCAGCGGCAACTCCTCTTGCCCCTGCCCTTCCTGCACCAAAATGCTGATTGCCGCCGTTGCCTGTCCCAAAGCCTGCGGGGCCTGGGCTCCACCCAGCAATTCGGCCAGACAGAACGCAGCAAACAAATCCCCCGTCCCATGGGGGACGTCATCGAGCCTGTCACATTCCGTGCGCCAAACCCCATCTGGACTGGAAAGCATGTTCAGAAGTTTGCTCTGGCCCTTGGGCACCGAAGTGGCGAAGATCGTCTTCGGGCCATTTGGGTGTGCGGCCTGTAACGCCCTGATTGCCTCAATTGCTTCAGTGGCGTTGCGCACCGGTTTGGCAGTGAGCCATTCCAGTTCAAACCGGTTCGGGGTCAGAACATCAGCGCGCGGCAACAGCTCCAGCCGCAACGTCTCCGCCGCCGCCCGATCCACATAAAGCCCCTTTGGGTCATCCCCTATCGCAGGATCACACAAATAAAGGGCCTCGGGCTGAGCCGCACGCACGAGATCCACCGCTTCAGCGGCAAATGCC
>WGBT01000147.1 GCA_015494185.1 Hyphomicrobiales bacterium
CATCGGATGGTGCGTTATCAATTGGCCAAACGGCAAGCCGGCACCCATGCGAGCAAAGGGCGCTCCGATGTCAAGGGCTCGACGGCGAAACTCTATCGCCAGAAAGGGACTGGCCGGGCGCGTCACGGCAATAAGAAAGTTCCCCAGTTTCGTGGTGGGGGCAAAGCCTTTGGGCCTCATCCGCGTTCCCATGCGATTGGCTTGCCGAAGAAAATACGTGCCCTTGCATTGCGTCACGCCTTGTCGGCAAAAGTCAAAGCGGATGAATTGATTGTCATCGACAATGCGGCGCTGGAAGCGCCGAAAACGGCGATGGCGCGCGCCAGTTTCGATAAGTTGGGGTTGCGGTCTGCCTTGATTATCGATGGGGCGGAGGTCAACAAGAATTTGTCGCTGGCGGCTCGTAACATTCCCAATGTCGATGTGCTGCCTGCCCAAGGCATCAATGTTTACGATATTTTGAAGCGCGAGAAGCTGGTCTTGACCAAGGCCGCGGTTGAGGCGCTGGAGGCCCGGTTCAAATGAGCAAAGCGGAGTATTACGACATTATTTTGGCGCCGGTCATTACCGAGAAGGCAACCATGTCATCGGCCCATGGTCAAGTGATGTTCAAGGTTGCCAAGTCCGCCACCAAGCCGCAGATCAAGGCTGCGGTC
This sequence comes from Hyphomicrobiales bacterium, assembly GCA_015494185.1. GTDB lineage: Bacteria > Pseudomonadota > Alphaproteobacteria > Rhizobiales > S144-35 > S144-35. The sequence continues at coordinate 657 of WGBT01000147.1, forward strand.
GAAGCGCTGTTCGAGGTTCAGGTGACGGCGGTCAACACCTTGATTCGGAAGGGGAAAGTGAAACGCTTTCGCGGTATTCGGGGCCGTCAGAAAGATCAAAAGATTGCCATCGTGAGCTTGGCAGAAGGTCACAGTATCGATATTACGACCGGGCTTTAAGGGGCGGAAAATAAATAAAATGAAACGGCAAGGCTTGGAGGCCCTGCCGGCAATGATGGGCATGGATCATGGCACTGAAGACATATAATCCGACGACACCAAGCCAGCGCAATCTGGTTCTCGTCGATCGTAGCGCCTTATGGAAAGGCAAGCCCGTCAAAACTTTGACGGTTGGTTTGACCAAAAGCGGTGGGCGTAACAATAAAGGCCGGATTACGGCGCGCCGCCGGGGCGGTGGGCATAAACGCGCCTATCGGATCATCGACTTCAAGCGTCGTAAATTCGATGTTTCAGGGACCGTTGAGCGAATTGAATATGATCCCAATCGTTCGGCTTTCATTGCGCTCATCAAATATAGTGATGGTGAGCTGGCCTATATTTTGGCGCCGCAACGTTTGGCGCCGGGGGATCAGGTGGTCGCCGGTGAGCAAGTTGATGTGAAGCCGGGCAATGCGATGCCGCTGAAAAATATTCCGGTTGGCACCATCGTCCACAACGTGGAGATTAAAATCGGTAAAGGCGGTCAGATTGCGCGGGCGGCGGGAACCTATGTCCAGCTTGTCGGCCGTGATGGGGGATATGCAATCTTGCGTCTGAATTCTGGTGAACAACGGAAGGTTCGGGGGGAATGTATGGCGACGATCGGGGCGGTTTCCAACCCCGACAACGCCAATGTGAAGCTCGGCAAGGCAGGGCGCAAACGGTGGTTGGGGAAACGGCCGGAAGTGCGCGGGGTGGCGATGAACCCTGTTGATCATCCCCATGGCGGTGGTGAGGGGCGCACTTCGGGGGGGCGGCATCCGGTGACACCTTGGGGGCAACCAACCAAGGGGAAACGGACACGCTCTAATAAGGCGACGGACAAATATATTTTGCGCAGCCGGCATCTGAAGAAGAAGCGCCGGAAATAAGATTGCTGTTGCCCTGTGCAGAGATCACAGGGATGAGCGAAAGCGGCGCATGGGGTGTCGCGAATGAATTGGGAATGTGTTTTTTAACGGTGCCAAGCTTTGAGCTTTGGCCATGATTTGCAAATTGGGAGAACTCCATTGGGGCGTTCAGTTTGGAAAGGACCGTTTGTCGACGGTTACTTACTTAAAAAGGCAGAAAAAGCGCGGGCGGGAGAGCTCAAGGGCGTGATCAAGATCTGGAGCCGCCGTTCGACCATTTTGCCGCAATTTGTTGGCCTGACATTTGGGGTCTATAACGGGCGAAAACATGTGCCGGTGTCGGTTACCGAAGACATGGTCGGCCATAAATTCGGGGAATTTTCGCCAACCCGGACCTATTACGGCCATGCGGCGGACAAGAAGGCAAAGAGGAAGTAAGCGATGGGCAAGCCCAAGCGTGAGCGTGCGCTTAAAGACAATGAGGCGAAAGCGGTAACGCGCAATCTCAGGATCAGCCCGCAAAAGCTCAATCTTGTGGCGCAGATGATTCGCGGCCGTCCGGCGACGGCGGCGCTCAACGATCTTGCGTTTTCGCGTAAACGGATTGCGAAAGATGTCAAAAAGACGCTGGAATCGGCGATTGCCAATGCCGAGTTCAACCATGGTCTGGACATTGACCGGCTGATCGTGGCGGAAGCTTATGTGGGTAAAAATCTGGTGATGAAACGGATGCGGGCGCGGGCGCGTGGCCGTGCGGCCCGGATTTTGAAGCCGTTTGCGCAAATTACCATCGTGGTTCGTGAAGTCGAAGAGGAAGCGGCCTAATGGGACAGAAAGTCAATCCAATCGGGCTCAGGCTCGGCATCAACCGGACATGGGATTCGCGGTGGTATGCAGACGGCGATGAATATAGCCGGTTGCTCCACGAAGATTTTAAGATGCGCGATTTCATCATGAAGATGCGCCGCCAGGCGGGCATTTCCAAAGTGGTGATCGAGCGTCCCCATAAAAAATGCCGGGTGACGGTGCATACGGCGCGGCCGGGGATTTTGATCGGCAAGCAGGGGGCCGACATTGGCAAACTGCGTGATCGGCTGGCAAAGATGACGGATTCGGAGGTTCATTTGAACATCCAGGAAGTCCGCAAGCCGGATATTGATGCTACACTGGTTGCTGTCTCTTATACACATCTGACG
>WGBT01000148.1 GCA_015494185.1 Hyphomicrobiales bacterium
GTGATAGGGTTTGGAGAAATTCACGAAAGTGCGGACCTGATCGACACCGGGATAGTCGCCATAAAGGCTTAGGAGATAAAGCAACCAGTCCTTGAAGATATTGGTCTGATCAAAGAACCAGCCAAAGATTTTCGGCGCATAATAGGCGGTTGTAAATAGGGCAATAAAGGCAATCAGCTGCAATCCGATCATGGCCAGAGCCCGTTTCCAAACACGGCCTTTGACCGGAATGAGAATCCAGGCGAAAACGAAATACATCAAGGTCACAAGCCCAATGAACAGAACCATCAGTTCTGGTTTGGAAAGCTCGATAGCAAAGCGAATGAGGTCGGGCAGCCCGAGCCAGCGGGTCAGGTTGTGAAAAAAATTCTGTAAAGTCTCAAGCACCGGGTTGAGGGTACCGCTGTAATACCAGGCCCAGGCAATCAACAAGGCAAAGGCAGCTCCCCGGGTGATCGCCCAATGCAAGCCGATCAGCAAACCATTGAGCATTTTGCGCGGTTGTAGCAGTGCAAGCATCATTCCCAAAACCCCCATTTCCTGCCAAGACATTTATAGTCATAACCGCTGCAAGGGGCCGGGCGCAAGCTTACCCTTGCAAGCGGAGCCATTGTTGGTTCAGGAATTTCACGTAGAAATGGCCGAAACGGGGCGGTTTTACGATTGTTCTCTTTGGGGCAACGGTTCATTGCGGCGGCCTCATGCCCAGATACCAACGGCCCCTGGTTTTCATTCATATCCCCTTTCATTTGTGAAGCTCTTCAAAGGGATAAGGGGATACGGAAAAGTTTGCCGTGGTCAATATAAATACCGCTGGTCTCAATCGGGGGGGCCGAAGCCGCCGCCTGTTGGGGTTTTGATGATAATCGTGTCCCCGGCTTCAACATCGATTTCGGCACAACCGGGAAGCGTGATCTGCTCGCCATTGCGGCGGCGCAGCAGATTTTCGCCACGGGCTCCCGGTTCGCCGCCAAGCAGGCCAAAGGGGCGGTGCCGGCGAAATCCCGACAACAGGGCACATTTCATCGGGGCGAGAAAACGCAAGGCGCGCAAGGTGCCGTCGCCTGCATGCCAGCGGCCCCGCCCGCCAGAGCCGCGGCGAATATGGAAATCCTCCAAAAGCACTGGATAACGCCGTTCCAGAATTTCCGGATCGGTGAGCCGCGAATTGGTCATGTGGGTATGTACGGCATCTGCGCCATGAAAACCCGGCCCGGCTGGCGCTCCCGAACAGATCGTCTCATAATACTGATAGTTGGCATCTCCAAAGGTGAGATTGTTCATGGTGCCTTGTGCCGAGCCCAGTGCCTCAAGTGCGGCAAACAGCGCATTGGTGACCACCTGGCTGACCTCGACATTGCCGGCAACGACTGCGGCAGGATAGGTTGGTGAAAGCAGGGTCTTTTGGGGCAGGATGATTTCGATCGGCTTCAGGCAGCCGGCATTCATTGGGATATTTTGACCAACGATACAGCGAAAGACATAAAGCACCGCGGCCCGGGTGACCGGTTCTGGGGCGTTGAAATTGTCCGGCTGCTCGCCGCTGGTACCGGTGAAATCGACTGTGGCGGTGCGCGCCTTCCGGTTTACCGAAATCGCAACGCGGATGACAGCGCCATTGTCCATGGTCACCGCAAAGCGGCCATCTTTGAGCTGCGTGAGGGTCTGGCGGACATGTTCTTCGGCATTGTCTTGGACATGGCCCATATAGGCGCGCACCACGTCGAGCCCGAAATGCCGAACCATTTTGCGCAGCTCATTGACGCCCTTGACATTGGCGGCAATCTGAGCCTTCAAATCGGCGATATTCATTGCCGGGTTGCGTGCCGGATAGGGCGCGCGGGTCAGCAATTCGCGCACTTGGGCTTCCCGGAACCGGCCTTTTTCGACCAGTTTGAAATTGTCGATATAAACCCCTTCCTGCTCGATCCGGGTGGCGTTGGGGCTCATGGAGCCCGGCGCCAGCCCGCCGATATCGGCATGATGCCCGCGGCTGGCAACAAAAAACAAAAGTTCGTTGCCGGCCTCATCGAACACCGGTGTGACAACGGTGATATCAGGCAAATGGGTGCCGCCATTATAGGGGGCGTTCAGCATATAGACATCGCCTGGAGCCAGCTTATCGGCGTTTTCACGCAAAACGGTCTTTACGGAACGGTCCATCGAGCCCAGATGCACCGGCATATGCGGCGCATTGGCAACCAGTTGGCCTTGGGCATCGAATACCGCACAGGAAAAATCGAGCCGTTCCTTGATGTTGACCGATTGCGCGGTGTTTTGCAGCACCACGCCCATCTGCTCGGCAATCGACATGAACAGATTGTTGAACACTTCAAGCAATACGGGATCGGCCGAAGTGCCTGCGGCCAGCACTGTTTTGCGGGCTTCGTGCCGGGTGAGCAAAAGATGGTTTTGGGCGGTGATTTCCCCCTGCCAACCGGGCTCAACGACAATGGTTTGGTGATCTTCAATGATCAGGGCCGGGCCCTGGATGCGATTGCCGCGCTTAAGGGCAGCGCGTTTCAAGATTGTGGCCTCATGCCATTGCCCTTCGGAATAAAACCGTGTCTGTGCGCTCGATTGATAATCATCAGGGCCGGCCAATTCGCCCTCGGCCTCTGCGGGCAGAGAGGTGTGCCCGCTTACGGCGACTTCAAGGGTGGCGATTTCCAGCGGTTTGTCCGGTGCAATAAAACCGAACCGCTCTTTGTGGGTTTGCTCAAATGCCGCAACCATGCGCGCGGGAGCCGTCAAAGTGACGGGAAGGGCAAAGTCTGTGCCCTGATAGCGCAGATGGGCGCGAAAGATCACCACACAGTCAGAAGCGGCAACGCCTTGCCCGGCCAATTCTGCCAGACATTGCTGGCGTAAATCCGCCGCCAGCGGCTCAAGTGCGGCGATATTGTCATCGGTAAACGGTTTTTCGATTGAAATCTCGCGGCTGGCGCGCAAATCGGCCAGTCCCATGCCATAGGCCGACAGCAGACCCGACAGCGGATGAATGAGAATCCGGGTCATTCCCAGCTTGTCGGCAATTCGGCAGGCATGTTGGCCGCCCGCGCCGCCAAAACTGTTGAGCAAATAATCAGAAATGTCATGGCCCTTTTGCACCGAGATTTTCTTGATGGCATTGGCCATGTTCTCGATGGCGATTTCCAAAAAACCGTCAGCGATGGCTTCAAGGGAGCGTTTTTGACCGGTTTCCTGTTCGATTTTTTGGGCAAGTTCGGCAAACTTTCCCCGGACCACCTGCTGGTCAAGCGGCAGATTGTGTTGAGGGCCGAAAATATGCGGGAAAAAGTCCGGGTGTAACCGGCCCGTCATCAGATTGGCGTCGGTGACGGTGAGCGGGCCGTTGTTGCGATAGCAGGCCGGTCCTGGATTGGCGCCGGCTGAGGCTGGGCCAACCTGAAACCGCCCGCCCTCAAAGCGCAAGATGGAGCCGCCGCCGGCTGCCACCGTATGAATACTCAGCATCGGCGCGCGCAGCCGCACCCCGGCGACTTCGGTTTCAAAACGGCGCTCGAATTGCCCGTCATAATGGCTGACATCGGTCGAGGTGCCCCCCATATCGAAGCCGATCACTTGGGTGAAACCTGCGGCTTTGGCGGTTTTCACCGCCCCGACAACGCCGCCTGCGGGGCCTGAAAGAACCGCATCCTTGCCGTGAAAATTCTCTGCCGCCGTCAGCCCGCCGGAGGAGCGCATGAACAGGATCTTGCCGGCAAGGCCCGCGCCTTCCCCCTGGGTCAGCCGGTCGAGATAGCGTTTCAAGACCGGGGTGAGATAGGCATCAGCCACAGTGGTGTCGCCACGGCTGACAAATTTGATCAGCGGGCTTGTTTCATGGCTGGTGGAGATTTGTGTAAATCCTGCCGCGCGCGCCAGTTCCGCCGCCTGTTGTTCGTGGACGGGATAGGCATAGGCATGCATGAAGACAATGGCTACCGCAGAGATCCCCGCCTTGCGCGCAGCACGCAAGGCGGCTTCAGTGCCGGCCAGATCCAGCGGGGTTTCAACAGCGCCATCCGCGCGCAACCTTTCGCAGACCTCAGCGACCCGGGCATAAAGCATTTCCGGTTTTTCGATATTGAGGGCGAAAATATCGCGCCGCGCCTGATAGCCGATCTCCAAGGCGTCGCGAAACCCCTTGGTGGTGAGCAACAGGACAGGCTCCCCCTTGCGCTCCAGCAAGGCATTGGTGGCCACCGTGGTGCCCATCTTGACCACGGCGATCTGATCCGCCGGGAGCGGGGCGCCGGGCGAAACGCCCAGCAATTGGCGAATACCGGCAACCGCTGCATCAAAATACTGATCCTGGTTGTCGGACAAAAGTTTGGCTGTTTTCAGGGTTCCGTCGGGGGCTTTGGCGATCACATCGGTGAAAGTACCGCCGCGGTCAACCCAAAATTCCCATTTCGTGCTTTTCGTCATCCCTTAGCGGTGATACCTATGACAGGGCGGAAAGGCAAGAACTGCGAAACATGAAAG
>WGBT01000149.1 GCA_015494185.1 Hyphomicrobiales bacterium
GATCAACACCGCACCCCAGCCCCCGGGTCCGGGATTGCCGGAGCAGGCACCGTCAGTATAAATGATGACCTTGTTCTGTTGGCCGAGGGAGGCTTGGGGATGGTTGGTCATGGGCATTTTAATCAACTCACAAATCCATAGTTGGCCGGCGTTGCCGCCTGTTGATGAAAGCGCAATTTGCGGCGGTATTCGAGCGGGTCTTTGGGACGGACAAGCGCGTTTTGGGGAGGATTGAGCCAATCATAGGCGCGGGTCAGCAAAAATCGCAGCGCCGCGCCGCGGCATAAAATTGGCAAAGCGGCAATTTCCGCCGGCTCAAGATTGCGCACTTTTTCATAGCCGCGCAGAAAGGCTTTTGACTTGGTGATATTGAAGGAATTGTCCGCCTCAAAACACCAGGCATTGAGGCAAATGGCGATGTCGAAAGCGAAAAAGTCCGTGCAGGCGAAATAATAGTCGATCAGCCCGGTGATTTCCCCCTCGAGAAAAAAGACATTGTCGGGAAACAGGTCGGCATGGATGATGCCGCGGGGCAGGTTTTGCGGCCAATGGGCTTCCAAATAAGCATATTCGGCGGCGATCTCTTCGGCCAGCTTGGGGCGGATTTGGTTGAGTTTCGAGCCGCAGGCCAGCATGATGCGCCTCCAGCCGGCCACCGAAAAATCATTGGCCCGGGTCATCTCAAAGCGTTTTCCGGCCTCGTGCAGTTGGGCCAGTGCGGTGCCGACTTTCTCACAGGCGGTATTGGTGGGGCGAAGCAGCGAAACCCCTTGCAGAAAACTCACCACGGCAGCCTTGCGGCCGGCCAATTCGGCCAAAAATTCCCCGCAACGGTTGCGCACCGGCACCGGGCAGGGCACGCCGGCGGCCGCCAGAAACGCCATCAGATTGAGGAAAAAAGGCAGGTCTTGAACCTTCACCCGCTTTTCGAACAAGGTGAGAATGAAGGTGCCTTGGCTGGTTTGCAGAATATAGTTGGTGTTCTCAACCCCTTCGGCAATGCCCTTGTAAAACACCAGATCGCCAATGTCGTAGCCAGCCAGAAATTCTGCAATCTGCCGGTCGGAAACGTCGGTGTAAACCGCCATATTGGTTTTCCTGCTTGCTGTTGATGCCGTCGATTTGGGGACGGCCAAGTTGAAGGTGGCAAGGCTTGTTCGGCACCTCGAACTGCACCTCAATCCCGCAATGGGCGCGGCAGTTTGAAGGCAATGTCCTCGCGGGCCGTCTCCACGGTTTCGACGGTGATTGTACGGCGTTTTGAAAAGGCTTCAATGATTTCATCGACCAGTATTTCAGGAGCCGAGGCGCCTGCGGTGATGCCCAGCACATTGACGTTTTCAAAAACCGGCCACTCAATGTCATCGGCTCTTTGCAGAAGTGTTGCCGCAGGGCAGCCGGCTCGCTCGGCGACTTCGACCAAACGGCGGGAGTTCGAACTGTTTGGCGCTCCCACCACAATGAGATGATCACATTGCCCGGCAATCGCCTTGACCGCGGCCTGGCGGTTGGTGGTGGCATAGCAGATATCATCCTTGTGCGGGCCTTGGATTGTTGGGAAGCGGCGCCGCAAAACCCGCACGATTTCAGCGGTGTCATCCACCGACAAGGTGGTTTGGGTGATATAGGCCAGCCGCTTAGGCTGGCGGGGGGTGAAGTTTTCGGCGTCCTGCACGGTTTCGATGAGCGAGACCTGGCCTTCGGGCAATTGTCCCATGGTGCCGATAACCTCGGGGTGGCCGGCATGGCCAATCAGAACGATATCGAAATTCTGCGCGTTCAGCCGTTCGGCTTCGACATGAACTTTGGAGACCAGCGGGCAGGTGGCATCGAGATAAAACAGGTTGCGGGCGCGGGCCGCCTCGGGCACGGTTTTCGGCACGCCATGGGCGGAAAAGATCACCGGCGCATCGGTGTCTGGGATCTCGTCGAGCTCTTCGACGAAAATCGCCCCTTTGGCCTTTAGGTGGTCGACCACATAGCGGTTGTGCACAATCTCATGGCGGACATAGAC
>WGBT01000150.1 GCA_015494185.1 Hyphomicrobiales bacterium
CTTTACGGACCAATTCGATATCATCTGCACCATAAAACCCATAAGGATAGGCAAAAGAAGTGACATTCGTATTGAATTGATTTTGCAATATCTCTTTGCTTTGAATGAGTTCCAATTCTTTTTCCTGAGCAGGTGTCTGGAGCATATTGATATGGCTTATAGTATGCGAGCCTAATTCAAAGACACCCGAATCAACCATTTCCTGCATTTGTTCATCGGTGAGTTTGGGAGCGCTGCCAAGCGCATCACGGATTGCGGGATTTTTTTTCAAGGACCAATGTCGGTCATGCCGATCGATCACTAAATAAAGTGTGCCTTTGGCACCGTATTTTTTTAATAAAGGAAAGGCGTTTGTGTAATTGTCTTGATAGCCGTCATCAAAGGTGAGAATGACGGTTTTGGGGGGCAGTTGTTCGGGAGCGATGAGCTCAGCCATGGTGGCAAAATGCCAGCCATTTCGCCGAAGCCACGCCAATTGCCGTTCAAACATGGCAGGGGTGACCGCAAGACCAGTGCGCTTTTCGCCGGGGGGGAGGTCGGTGATCATGTGATACATTAAAATGCGTGGATGATCGAGCCCCACGATCGGACGCCACCAGGCATAGCGAATGGAAAAATAACTTCCCCCGATAATCGTTATAAAACCAATGAAGTAAATCAAATCCATGATTTGTCATCTGTTGAAATCTATATTTGGCAGACCGGCAGTGACGCGCACATTTTTTATTCTAAACTGTAAAAGCGTTTACCTATGACCTTACAGAAAGTGTCAGATCCGTCCTCACCATGGAAGCTAAACAGATGCAGGCCCAACACTTATGTGTGAGAAGTGTGAGAAAACCCTGCCCGTCAGGTCAAATGTCGATTTTTCAGATGCATTTGCATTGTTTAAGGACCATTTTGGCTGCATACAAAGGCAATTTCAAGTGGAGGATTGATCTGCGCTGCCGCCGAGCCGGATGAGGGCGGCGCGCAGCCGGTCTTGCAGGGCTTTCGCTTCAGCACGCCGTTCTCGTTGTTCTTCCACCACATAGGCGGGGGCGCGTGAGATGAATTGTTCATTGGCAAGCTTTTTGTCGAGCTTGGCGATTTCGGCTTCCCATTTGTCGATCTCCTTACGCAGCCGGTTGAGTTCCTGATCAATATCAATCACGCCCTCAAGCTGCAGCGCCACAATGCTTTCGTCCAGCACCAGTTGCACAGCATTTTGAGGGGGCTCATCCTCGAAAATGATCGAGGCGAGTCCGGCCATGCGCTTAAGGGTCGGTTCATAGCGTTCCACCCGGTCATGGGTGGTGGCATTGGCGCCAACGATGACAACCGGAATGCGGGCGCCTGCCGGAACATGGAGTTCTGAGCGTACCGAGCGGATTTCTGTCACCATCCGAATGAGCCAGTCGATTTCGGCTTCCGCCTGCGCGTCGATCAGCCCGGAAAGGTCAGGCCAGCTGGCTAGGATCAGATCGGTTTCACGGGGTTCACCATGTTCGGCCATCCGCCCCCACAATTCTTCGGTGATAAAGGGCATGAACGGATGCAGCATTTTTAAAATCTGATCCAGAATATAGGCGGTCATGGCCCGTGTTTCGGCCTTCAAGACCTCATCGGTCCCGTTCAAAATCGGTTTGGTGAGCTCCAAATACCAGTCACAAAAGACATTCCAAGTGAAACGGTAAATCGCCCCGGCGGCTTCGTTGTAACGGTGGTTTTCGATCCCTGTGGTGACTTCGCGCAGCACCTTTTCGGCTTCACCTGCAATCCATCTGTTGATGGTTTCCGTGGCTTGATGCGGGTCGAAATCCTTGACCCGCACACATTCGTTCATCTGTGTGAAACGGGCGGCGTTCCATAGTTTGGTGGCAAAATTCCGATAGCCCTCAACCCGTGATTTGGAAAGTTTGATGTCACGTCCTTGGGCCGCCATGGCCGCTAGAGTAAAGCGCAGGCTATCGGCGCTATATTCATCGATCAGGGCCAATGGGTCGATGATATTCCCCTTGGATTTGGACATCTTGGCTCCCTTTTCATCGCGCACCAGAGCATGAATATAGGCGGTGCGAAAAGGGACTTCCTTCATGAAATGCAGACCCATCATCATCATCCGGGCAATCCAGAAAAAGATGATGTCAAAACCGGTGATCAATACATTGGTTGGGTAATAGCGTTGCAGTTCCGGCGTCTCATCAGGCCACCCCAGGGTGGAGAACGGCCATAGGGCTGATGAAAACCAGGTATCGAGCACGTCCTCATCACGTTTTAAAGCCCGCGGTTCGCCATAATATTGTTCGGCCAGGGCTTGCGCTTCGGCCTCATCGTGGGCGACGAAGATTTTGCCGTCGTCACCATACCAGGCCGGGATTCGGTGTCCCCACCAAAGTTGCCGGGAAATGCACCAGGGCTGGATATTGCGCATCCACTCGAAATAGGTCTTTTCCCAGCTTTTGGGGACAAACCGCATCTCGCCGCGTTCAACCGCCTCGATCGCCGGCTTGGCAAGTTCTGCGGCATTGACATACCACTGGTCTGTCAAACGCGGTTCGATCACCACATTGGAACGGTCGCCATAAGGCACCATCAATGTGTGGTCCTCGATTTTTTCCAGCAAGCCCAGGGCCTTGAGATCGGCGACAATCCTGTCACGAGCTTCAAAGCGGTCCAGTCCGCGATAGGCTTCTGGCACGTTGTCATTGAGCGTGGCATGTTCGGTGAAAATATTGATCAGCTCAAGATTGTGGCGGCGGCCCACTTCAAAATCATTGAAATCATGGGCCGGGGTGATCTTGACCGCCCCTGAACCTTGCTCCGGATCGGCATGACTGTCGGCGATGATGGGAATTTCCCGGTCAACCAATGGCAGTAGAACGGTTTTGCCAATGAGATCCTTGTAACGCTCATCATCAGGATGCACCGCCACGGCAGTATCTCCCAGCATGGTTTCCGGCCGGGTGGTGGCCACCGTGATGAAGCGTGACGGATCCTCTTTGAGGGGATAGCGGAAATGCCAAAGATGGCCTTTGGTCTCAACCGGGACAACTTCCAGATCGGAAATCGCGGTGAGCAGTTTGGGATCCCAATTGACAAGGCGCTTGTCCTTATAGATCAGCCCCTCATTATAAAGCTTGACAAAGACCTTGACAACCGCCTTGGACAGCCCTTCATCCATGGTGAAACGTTCCCGCGACCAGTCGCAGGAGGCGCCGAGCCGTTTGAGCTGGTTGACGATCGTGCCGCCAGAGTGTTCCTTCCATTGCCAGACCCGCTCGATGAAAGCCTCTCGGCCCATTTCGCGGCGTCCTGGTTCGCCTTTTTCCATCAGCTGGCGTTCGACCACCATTTGGGTGGCGATGCCGGCATGATCGGTTCCCGGTTGCCATAACACATCCTTGCCCCGCATCCGCTCAAAGCGGATGAGAATATCTTGCAAGGTGTTGTTCAAAGCATGTCCCATATGCAGGGAGCCGGTGACATTGGGTGGCGGGATGACAATGCAATAAGGTTCAGCGCCAGCGGCAAGGCGCTCTGGGCGGCCACATTTAAAGGCGCCGCTCTCTTCCCAATGGCGATAAATTCGGCGTTCGACTTCGGCTGGTTGATAGGTCTTTTCTAGCATCGTTCCGGGATTTGTTGTTCTTGATCACGCAGCTTCAAGGCTTGAGCTAATGGGTAAGCGGCTGACCCCGCCGCTGTCAACCGAAACCTGTCAAGGATCGCCAAAGGCGGCCGCAAGGCAGTTTCACCCCCGACAAAGGTTGGGAAAATGCGAAATCAGCTCACCATGGAAGGTCTGGATGGATTGATACTGTCTGGCAGCTCGAGCGCAGACTTTGTTAGATTTCACATCGATTCGCACTCACCCATACAGGCCCCTTTCGTTACAAAAGCTTCAGGTCTTCTTGATTTGGGTGTCCGCCTTATTTGCCTGCGCCAGTTCCTCGTGTACGATATCTTGTAAGATACGCGGCATGTTGGTGTCCAGCCATTCTTTGACGATCGGTCTTATCAAAGCGCGAAGACTGGCTTCCAATCCACTGTTTTCCACACCATCAGAATCCGTGTGGTCCGGCGTGTTTTGTGAGGATGGCAGAGTTGCTTCCTCCGCCGCAGCAGAAGCGGATGGGATAATGGCGGGAGGTTCTGTCTCAGTTTCAATTTGCGCCGTTTTTTCAGGGACCGTTTCCGGTGCACTGATGGCCGCCTCAGCACTCGAATCCGGAGTTGCCTCGTGATGTTCTGTTGGGTCTGGGGCCGCTAGGGCTTCACCCGCTTTACCATTTGCGGCGGTAGCCGTATCTTGCTCTTCAGTGTTGGTGGAATGGGTGATCTGCTCAGCTTCAGGCGCCGCCTCCGCCTCCGAAAGGCTTATGGGTTGATCTTCAACGGTGGGAGCGGGTTCTATGGGCTTTGGCTCGAGCTGTTCTTGAGCAAATTGTTCTGGTTGGTTTCTCAGTTCGCCCCTTTCCTGTTCCAGTTCAGCCGGTTCTGGACGTGCCGGTTCCGGAAACGCTTGCTCGGAGGCCGAATTTTCCGGCGCCGCATACTGATAAACCGCGTTGTCCGGCGTGGTTTGTTGGGGAGCGGTTTGCTCTGGCACGCTTTTTTCCGCTTTTTCTCCAGCCCGGTCAGGGGAGGCTTCTTCAGGAGCAAGGCCTCCACCGAAATTGGCCGGAAAAGCGGTTGTCTCTGTGATGGGCGATGGGGAAGGAGGGGCCTGCTCTTGCAGTTGTGGCGCCGGTTCGGTGTGGGCATTCGTCCCTGCGTTGGGATGGAAAGGCTGCGCTGGTGTTAGCGATTCTGGTTCGATGGCTTGAAGCCCTGTGTTGTCTTCTGCAATGGGGCGGAAACTGGCATCTTGCGTGGCAACTCCCGCAACAGAAGAAGGCTCTTGCTGCTGATGAAGCCCTTCGGTTGAGCTGTCGAAGACTGTGGGCTGTTCGCTGTCAACGGGCGCAATGAAATCTTCGGTGAGGTTGAAAACGCCGTCATCAAAT
>WGBT01000151.1 GCA_015494185.1 Hyphomicrobiales bacterium
AGCTGGCCGAAGCGGGCGACTTTCGCGCCGATCTCTACTATCGCCTCGCGGTCATTCCCTTACATGTTCCCGCCGTCCGCGAACGGCGCGGCGACATTCCGCTGCTGATCGATCATTTCCGCAACAAGCTCAAGAACAAAGGTTACAATACCGACACCATCTGTTCGCCCGAAGCGATGCAGCTGATGCTTGAATATCCCTGGCCCGGCAATGTGCGTGAGCTTGAAAATGCCGTGGAACATGCCCTGATCTGCGCGATCGATGGGAAGGTGCTGCCCGAAAGCCTGCCGCAAGACATTCAGCGTTATAAGCAAAATCCGGTAACGGTCCGGCCGCCAACCCCCCCCTCCCCTCTCGCAGCGCCACCACAAACCACGGGTACGGCAACCGCCGCCGCGTTGGAACAGGAACGGCGCCGCATCGAAGACGCCCTGAAACGCGCCCGCGGCAACAAGAGCCTGGCCGCCAAATATTTGAACATCGACCGCACAACGCTCTGGCGCCGCATGAGGAAACTTGGCATGTAACAACTGGTGGCCTAAAACAAGACCTAACAAAAAGAAAAGAGAAGAAAGCCAGCGGAGGCGAAAGAAGGCGCATGGCAAATCGGGAGGCAAATCAGGGCGCAAATCAGGAGAACGACAGCCCGCAAAACAATGAGCAGACGGCCAAGCAGGGCCACATTCGCAGTATGACCGGTTTTGGCCGCGCCGATGGCGGGGACGAAACCGCGGTCTGGCACTGGGAAATCCGCACCGTCAACGGCCGCGGCCGGGACTTGCGGCTGCGGCTGCCGCCGGGCATGGAAGACTTGGAACAATCGGTGCGTGATCTGTGCGGCAAAATCATCACCCGCGGCAACTGCACCATCAACTTGCAACTCAAAACCCTCTCAGGCAATGTCGAATTGAAACTGAACGAAACCGCCTTTTCCCAAGCCCTCGCCGCCGTGGCCCGGGCGGAGCGTCTGGCCCAAGCCAATGGCCGGATCACGCCGCCGCGCCTCGATGGCTTGCTGGCATTGCGGGGGGTTTTGGAAGTCAATGAAGCCAAGCCCGATGAAGCCCAGCTGAATGCCCGCAAACAGGCCCTGCTTGCCGATTTGCAAACCGCGCTCGATCAACTCAATGAAACCCGAACCCGTGAAGGTGCGCGCCTTTCGGCTGCGGTTTGCGCCTTGCTCGATCAATTTGAACAACTTCTCCATGCCGCCAAGACCCATCCAGCCCGCAATGCCAAAGCCATTTCCGAGCGCCTGCGCCTTGCCGTGGACCGGCTGCTGCAAAACAGTCAGGGATTGGACGAGCACCGCTTGCATCAAGAGGCGATTTTGCTTGCCACCAAGGCCGATATCACCGAAGAGATCGAACGGCTCGAAGCCCATTGCGCCGCCGCCCGCGCCCATTTGGCCTCCAATCAACCGGTCGGCCGCCGGCTGGAATTCCTGATGCAGGAATTCAACCGCGAAGCCAATACGCTGTGCTCGAAATCCAACGCTTTGAAAATCACCGAAATCGGGCTTGAGATGAAGGTCGTGATCGACCAGATGCGCGAGCAGATTTCAAACATCGAATAAGTATGTAAAAGTCGACACGCAACCATGTAGACAGTGTCTCACCATGGAATGTAAGGACAGGTGCAGGCCGAAAGGTGTTGTCAACAACTGATACTGTCTGCCAGGTCAAGTTCAGATTTTTACACATAAATGAGAATACCGGAGTATTTGTCATTGATCTATTCATGCTTTCCGTATCCCTTTGAGCTTTGAAGATTCTTTGTCAATTGAGCGGTATACGAATCAAGCCCGGAAGAGCCATTAATGTAAAATATCGAATAGTTGCAATTAGACTGTGGAACGACAGCCATGAGCCATGACTTCAAGGCGATCCCGCGCCGGGGATTGATGTTGGTGATCTCTTCGCCTTCTGGCGCTGGCAAGACGACTTTGGCGCAAGGTCTGCTGGCCGCTGATCCGAATATCGAAATGTCGGTTTCCGTGACCACCCGCCACCCGCGCCCTGGTGAAGTCGATGGACAAGACTATATTTTCGTCGATCACGATGAGTTTGCCGCCCTGCGCGATTCCGGCGGTTTGTTGGAATGGGCCGAAGTATTTGGCAATTTCTATGGCACACCGAAAGCCCAAGTCCATAAGTTGCTCGAACAGGGCCGTGACGTTTTGTTCGACATCGACTGGCAGGGGGCACAACAATTGCAGGGGCAAATGGGCCATGACCTGGTGCGGGTTTTCATTCTTCCGCCCTCGGGACAAGTCTTGGCGCAACGGCTGAAATCCCGCGCCCAAGATCCAGACGATGTGGTCACCCGCCGAATGGCCGCTGCCGCCAATGAAATCTCACACTGGGCTGAATATGATTATGTGATCGTCAACCACGAAATCGATCAGAGTATTGCCGAATTAAGGGCTATTCTCACGGCTGAACGGCTGAAACGCGAACGCCGCACCGGCTTGCCCGATTTTGTCCGTCATATTTTGGCGGAATTGTAAATGATTGTAAATTGTGACCGGCGCATTGGATTGCCGGATCACGACCGGCTGTTCAGCCATGACGAAGGGCGGTCATGGCACATGGAATGGTTGGAGAAAACCTTATAAATAAAAGGTTTGCTAATGACAAAAAGGACGGTCATGACAGCAAGGCCCCACCTGGCAAACCAATGCCCATTCACCTCCTGCCCCTTTAGCCCAAACCTGACCTTGCATTCCATGGTGAGCGTTTTTGCATTTTCAGCTGGTTTGTCAAGGACCGCCTTTGGCGGCCGCAAAGCGGTTCCATCCTTGACAAACCAGCTGAAAATGCCAGTATCTCATCATGGAATGGAAGGGCTGGTATGAGATTATTTGCCGGGGAAGATCATTATTACTCAGCTCATCGTGAAACTATACTTGTTTAATTCTGCCGATCATTACCCAATGATTTAAAATTTGAAAAATATCTCAAGCTGTGATACTTAAATTTAATCTTCTGTTAACCCCTAGGCTTCACACTACAGTTTCAAAACAGTGTACGAAGCTGAACGGATTGTTCCTTGCCTGAAGCATTATATCTGATTTGGGCTGTATCGTTTTGCGCCGTTCTGCGCACGTATTCACGCGTTAAATGATTGTTTTGCAACAGCTGCTCATCTGACAAGGTGAACGGCAATCAAGTGGCTTTGGTCACGCCGGCGGCCATGCTAATGTGGCGCTGGCGATCGAATCGCTGACAGCGAATCCCGGACTTGACATGACGATGCCAATGACAGATCACGACCTCAATCCGCCCGGCGTGCCAAAGGCGCTCGATGAGCTTATTCGCTCGCCCTTTGCGCGGCTGCGGGCCCTGTTGTCTGGCATCGAGCCCGGTGGCGAAGTGATCGATCTGGGGCTTGGCGAGCCGCGCCATCCAATGCCGGCTTTCATCCCTGAAATTCTCGCCCGGTATCAAGACGACTATCGCCGCTATCCGCCGATAGCAGGGATTTCAGAGTTACGCCAGGCCATTGCCGATTGGCTTGGCCGCCGCTATCCGGGTTTGACAGGAAAGATCGATCCGGATTGGCATATCTTGCCGCTGACTGGCTCCCGCGAGGGCCTGTTTTCGGTGATGTTTCCAATCCGCCAGCGCAGCACTAAGCCTGTCTCTTATACACATCTA
>WGBT01000152.1 GCA_015494185.1 Hyphomicrobiales bacterium
GGTTAAGGCATCCAGCGCGCCAAAGGGTTCATCCATGAGCAGGATTTTCGGTTGCATCGCCAGCGCCCGGGCGATGCCGACGCGTTGTTTCATACCGCCGGAGATTTCATTGGGGCGTTTGTGCATGGCATGATCCATATGGACCAGGGCAAGGTTGGCCTCGATCCATTCGCGCTTGGCCTGTTTGTCTTTCTTGGCCTTGTAGATTTCAGCCTCTTTTTGCGCGTCGCTGAGCATTTGAGTACGCCAGGGAGGCAGTTTGAAAACCTGATCAACGGCCAGCTCCACATTTTCATAGGCGGTCAACCAGGGTAACAGAGAGTGATTTTGAAAGACCACAGCACGGTCGGGACCGGGTTCATCGACCTCCTTGCCATCGAGCACAATGCCGCCGGAAGTGGCTTTGATCAGGCCCGCGATGATATTCAGAACCGTGGATTTACCGCAGCCGGAATGCCCGATCAGCGAAACGAACTCACCTTTGTCGATGGTCATGTTGACATCAGACAAGGCTTTGAACGGGCCGTTTGGGGTTGAAAACACCATATCGACATGGTCAATGCGCAGATGGGGAATGGTCATAGCTCTTCTCACTTTGGACAGGGCTTTTTTTCATTTTGACGGGAGGCCCCGCCGCACTCATAAACAGATCTTCAAACTTCGTAAGCCTTAAAACGCCTAAGCAGTTATCGCAGAGTTTGCGATTTGTCCCAGGAAACCAGCCGTTGCAGTATCAGCATGCTGCGATCGAGCAGGAAACCGATCAAGCCGATCACCAGCACGGCGACCATGATCCGGCCCAATGAATGGCTCGAGCCGTTTTGGAATTCATCCCAGACGAATTTGCCAAGGCCGGGATTTTGCGCCAGCATTTCCGCGGCGATCAAAACCATCCAGCCAATCCCGATGGAAAGCCTCAAGCCGGTAAAGATCATCGGGATGGCATTGGGCAGAACGATCTTGCGAATATGGGTGAAATAGCCAAGCCGGAGCACTCTTGAAAGATTGAGATGATCCTTGTCGACGCTGGAAACCCCAACGGCGGTGGAAATCAGAGTGGGCCACAGGCAACATAGTGTCACGGTGATGGCCGAGTTGAGGAATGATTTGGAAAACATCGGATCATCCGTGACGTAAACCGCCGAAACCACCATGGTCACCAGCGGCAGCCAGGCCAGCGGTGAGACCGGTTTGAAAATCTGCACAATGGGATTGATCGCACGATACAGAGTGTCGGACAGGCCCGCGACGATACCAATGGGAATGGCGATCAAGGCGCCTGCCAGAAAGCCGGTCAGCACCGTATAGATGCTGGTGAAGACCTGATCAAAGAAGGTCGGTTTGCCCGTATAGGCGCGATAGCGCACCTTGTCGGGACGGCCTTTGGCCAGCCATTGGGCATTGCGTTTTTCCTGACGCTCGTAAAAGGCGGCCGCTCTGGCCCGCTGTTCTTTGTGTTCGATCCACAGGTTTTTGGCCTGTTGGGCGACTTCCACAGGTCCCGGCAGTTGCCCCAGGGAGGTTTTGACCTGTGCGGCACCAATATTCCACAGAAACAGGAAGGCCGCAAAGGCTGTCAAAGGCGCCAGAATAGCAACCAGGGTTTCTTTCACGTTGAATTTGTCGAATAAGTTGAATTTGTTGAATAGGTCGAGTTTGGCAAACATTGGTTTTCCGGTTCGCAAGAGATTGTTCCCTCAGTGGTTTGGCTCTTGGTGCCTTTCCTGCTTTTCTTCTGGCCCAAACTTGCTTCTGGCTCAAAGAAGAAAGCTGTCAGATGACGTCTGAGCCTTTCAGGCCGATTGGAAACTTGTCGATATAGGCATTGGGTTTTTTGCCGTCATAGCTGATACCGTCGATGAAATCCTTTTGTTCGGGTTTGTAACCATCGGTCCCAAACGGAAAGTCTTCTTTTTTGGCCTTGCCCTCATCGACCAGCATCTGCGCGGCTTTCAGATAGATGGCGGGTTTATAGACCTTGCGGGCGATGCCGTGATACCAGCTATCGGGCTTGGCTTCAGGGATTTGGCCCCAACGGCGCATCTGGGTGAGAAACCAAATGGCGTCCGAATAATAGGGATAGGTGGCGAAATAGCGGAAGAACACGTTGAAGTCGGGAATGGGCCGCTTGTCGCCCCTTTCATACTCGAAGGTGCCGGTCATGGAGTTGGCGATCACTTCGGCATCGGCGCCGACATAGTCGGAGCGGGCCAGAATCTTCACCGCCTCCATGCGGTTGGCATTGTTGTTCTCATCAAGCCAAATCGCCGCGCGGATCATGGCCTTGACGATGGCCAGTGTGGTCTTGGGGTATTTGCGGATGAAATCAGCCCGCAGGCCAAAGACTTTTTCTGGATTGTTTTTCCAGATCTCATAGTTGGTGATCACCGGAACGCCCAGCCCCCTGAACACCGCCTGCTGGTTCCAGGGTTCGCCGACACAATAGCCCTGAATCGTCCCCGCTTCCATGGTGGCCGGCATTTGCGGCGGCGGGGTCACGGATAGCAGCACATCGGCTTGGAGCTGACCGCTGATATCCCCCTTTCTGGGTGCATAAAACCCTGGATGAAGCCCCCCGGCGGCCAGCCAATAACGCAGCTCATAATTATGGGTTGAGACCGGGAACACCATGCCCATATTGAAGGGCTCACCTTCCTCCTGGTATTTTTCGACCACAGGTTTTAGGGCGTCGGCTTTGATTGGGTGGACCGGCTTGCCATCCTTCATCGGAAGGTTTTGCTTCATTTGCTTCCAGATCGCGTTGGAAACGGTGATAGCATTGCCGTTCAAGTCCATCGAGAGCGGCGTGACGATATGCGCCTTGGTGCCAAAGCCGATGGTTGCCGCCAGTGGTTGACCAGCCAGCATGTGGGCGCCGTCGAGTTGACCATCGATGACCCCATCGAGCAACACCTTCCAGTTGGCTTGGGCATCTAGGGTAACGAACAGACCTTCTTCTTCGAAATAGCCTTTTTCATAGGCGATGGCGAGCGGCGCCATATCGGTGAGTTTGATGAAACCGAATTTCAAATCTTCTTTTTCCGGTTCGAGTTCGGTGGCGCGAAGGATCCCCGGCATCGCCAGGTTCGCAGCAAGATTTGATGCCACCGCCGCCGCCGCTCCGATTCCGGCCAGCATGGCACGGCGGGAAAGAGAGGTGTTGGCCGCTGTGGCAGATGCAGATGACGCCCTTCCTTTGCTCTTTGTTGCTGGCTTTTTGGAAGTCCCTGACATCGAAATCCATCCCTTTGATAACATTTGATTTGCCGCGAATCTGTTCGCTTTGGCCATTGGCCCCTGCGGCGCTTGCCGGCTTTGGCCGCTATGTTGGCCCGCCTGTCAGGGTTAATGAAATCAAAATCCATGCCAGTTTGGGAATGGTTTGAAAAATCAATTTAAAACAATATGTTGCTTGGGGTGTTCGTAGAGAAAAGGGACGGGCAGGAGCGTTTGGCTGGCAGAATATGCAGCACACCCAATATTGGTCTGATTAAAAAACATACATATTTTTTGCGTGTCTAAAATTTAATCAAGCGATTGGGTTTCGCATTCGTGTTCAGCGCCATTTACGAGCGGCTTGAGCATCCTCCGGCTTGGCGGTGACCCAGTGCCGGCCCTGCCGGTTGGTTTCGCATTTCCAGAAGGTGGCCTCGGTCTTCAGCCGGTCCATGATGGCGCTACAGGCTTCAAAGGCAGGCTTGCGATGGGCGCTGGCGGTGGCCACCAAGACGATTGGATCTCCCGGGGCCAGCTCGCCAAAGCGGTGAATGATGCAAACACCATAAAGGGGCCAGCGCCGGGTGGCGTCATGGGCGATCCGGGCAAGCTGTTTTCGGGTCATTTCCGGATAGTGTTCGATGGTCAGTTGCAGGACCTGTTGGTCTGGTGTCTCGGGGGAGAAATCGCGCACCAGACCGATGAAGCTGGCAATGGCGCCAATTCCGGTGCGGCCTTGGTGGAGTGCCACAATGGCCGTGGTCAAGTCGAAATCTTCCTCCTGAACAGCGATTTGTATTCTGGGGGCGGATGCGGGCATTTTCATTCTTTGATTTATAAAGATTTATATAAAGTCTACATTCAACCTTACAGAAAGTGTCAGCTTCGTCCTTACATTTCATGGTAAGAGACTGGCATTTTCGACAAGTTTGTCAAGGATGAAACCGCTTCGCGGCCACCGAAGGTGGTCCTTGACAAACTTGTCGAAAATGCAAAAACGCTCACCATGGAATGTAAGGACAGGTGCAGGCTCGAAGGAGCAAACAAGACAGCCACTGTTCATTAGGTCAAGTGCAGATGTGCGCTTTTCATTCCTCTGCGAAGCGCGGGAGCAGCCGGGCCAGGTTGCAGGGTGCGGTGCGGCTGTCGAGCTGATAAGAGATGATCTTGTCCCAGGCGGTGCGGCAGGCATTGGTGGAACCGGGGACGCAGAAAATGGCGGTGCCGTTGGCAATCCCGGCAATGGCGCGTGATTGCAGGCTGGCGGTGCCGATTTCCTGTACCGAGATGGCCCGGAACATTTCCCCAAACCCGTCAATGGCGCGGTCAAACAGGGGTGTAACCGCTTCTGGCGTGACATCACGGCCGGTCAGACCGGTGCCGCCGGTGGTGATGATTGCATCAATAGCGTGGTCTGCAATCCAGGCCGACAGCACGGCGCGGATTTGATAGCGATTGTCGGCAATGATCTGCCGGCCGGCGAGGTGATGGCCCGCCGCTTCCAACCGCTCCACCAACGCTGCGCCCGATGTGTCGGTGGCGAACGTCCGAGTGTCGGAAATCGTGGCAACGGCAATATTCAATGGGGTGAAATCGGACGAACTTGCTTCATGGGTCATGGTTTTGTTTTTCAGCCTCCTGTTGCCGCCATGAACCGGTTGATCTGATCGGGTTTTTCCAGAAATTCGTGACGCTGAGGCTTTTGCAACAGCGCCTTGCGCAGCGCCTTTTGCAATTGTTCTATTGAGGCGCCATTGCGCAATAAGGGCTTGAAGTCGAGATCGGCATTTTGCCCAAGGCAGAGGTGCAGCTTGCCCTCAGCGGTCAAGCGCACCCGGTTGCAGGTGGCGCAGAAATGTTCGCTCATGGGGGTGATGAAACCAATCTTGTGATGGGTCTTGCGAATCCGCCAATAGCGCGCCGGACCGCCCCCCTCCATATCGGCGGGCACCAGATCGAAACGCTCAATGAGCCGGTTCTTGATGGTTTGCAGGTCGAGAAAATGCCGCCCGCTCCAACGGCCCGTGGCGCCCATGGGCATCACTTCGATGAGTCGCAGTGTGAAGCCGTTGCCGCGGCAAAAGGCAAACATGTCCTCGATTTCATCGTCATTGACGCCTGCCAGAGCCAGCATATTGATCTTGATCGGGGCAAAACCGGCTTTTTGAGCGGCATCCAGACCTTGCAAAACGGCTTCAAGATCGCCGCCTCCGGTGATTTGCGCGAAACGTTGTGGATCAAGGCTGTCGAGGCTGACATTCAAGCGCTGAACGCCGGCCTTGCGCAAGGCGCGTGCCTGGGTTCGTAAAAGGGTTGCATTGGTTGACAGGGAAAGATCTGTGAGCTGGGGTTTGGCGGCCAGTTTTTCGATCAGCTTGTTCAAGCCTTTCCGCGCCAATGGTTCGCCGCCGGTGATGCGCAGCCGTTTCAATCCAATGCCGATAAAGGCATCGATCAGCCGTTCGATTTCCGCGAACGTCAGATAGTTCGTCCGGGGCGTGAAATTGCTGCATCCCTCGGGCAGGCAATAAAAACAGCGCAGATTGCAGCGGTCCGTCACCGAAAGACGCAGATATTCGATCCGCCGGCCAAAACCATCAATTGGGGGCTTGGTGTCATTCAAGGGGGCTGTTCCAGACGATTGATCTAACATGATGGATATGATGATGTTCCATGGAAAAGCGGCACAGGTTTGGGATAAAGGAGTCCAAGTGCGCCAGCCATTGCTGTCAGCCAAAGTGCAAAAGCTATTGGCTTGCTTATAACTTCAACGTTTCAGTCCAAACCTGTCCTTCGCTTCCATGGTGAGCAATTTTGCCTTTTCCCAAACTTTGTCAAGGACCGCATTTTTTAGGCCCCTGTCGTGCCGAGAAGCCTCGGTGGCATCGCCGCACTCCACGTTCGCTTGCAGCGGCCGTGAAGCGGTTTTACCCTTGACAAAGTTTGGGAAAATGCCAGGGTCTCATCATGGAAGCCAAGGACGAAGCTGGCATTGTCCGTGTTTTCCGCCCAAATGCAGATTTTCAATGTCAATGTATCAATATAATGTAATGTAAAGCTATCAAAGCCTGCATTCCCTACTCAATCATATATGATTGAAAGTCTTATTCTGCGATATCTGTCAAGGGGTGGGGCGTCATTTAAGCAGAGGTTCCCAAGCTGGCCGCGCCAGCCAAGCGAAATGAGAATGAGTAAGAAAGTGTCACTTATGACCCGCAAGAGAGAATTGAGCCATCTCGATGCAAAGGGGGCCGTGCATATGGTCGATGTCTCCCAAAAGCCGGTAAGCCGGCGGGAGGCGGTGGCGGTTTGTCATGTCGAGATGTCTCAAGCCACGTTTGAAGAGGTGTTGACCCATGGCAGCGCCAAGGGGGAGTTGTTTGCCACCGTGCGGTTGGCAGGCATTCAAGCGGCCAAGCAAACCGCGTCGCTCATTCCGTTGTGTCATCCGTTGCCTTTGAGCCAAGTGGCCATCGATGTGGAACCTGAGGCGGATTGGGCCGGTTTTCGAATCGTTGCGCGGGTGGTCACCAGCGGACAGACCGGGGTTGAGATGGAGGCGATGACCGCGGCCAGTGTGGCGGGGCTTACACTTTATGACATGCTCAAATCCCTTGATAAGGGGATCTGTTTGCGCAACGTTTGCCTGCTGCGTAAATCCGGCGGAAAGTCCGGCAATTATGAGGCGGCCGATGCCGGATTTTGAGATTCTTGCCGTCATTGTTGCCGGGGGGCGGGGGCGGCGTTTTGCAGTCCCCGCATTGGGAGGTGGGCCCAAGGCGCTGGCCGGGCT
Organism: Hyphomicrobiales bacterium; assembly: GCA_015494185.1. Classification (GTDB taxonomy): domain Bacteria; phylum Pseudomonadota; class Alphaproteobacteria; order Rhizobiales; family S144-35; genus S144-35. The sequence goes on from WGBT01000152.1 coordinate 7,010, forward strand.
GGCGGGCACGCCGCTGATCGGCTGGGTGATCGATCGGCTTCAAGCCTATTCGATGCCGATGGTGATCAGTGCCGGTGAGGAGACGGCTGACTTCGAAGCTTTGGGCTTGCCGGTGATTGCTGATGGCGGCTTTGCCGGGGCAGGGCCGTTGGCTGGGCTTTATGCGGCGATGCAGTTTGCGGCGCGTCCTCCTCAAAACTTTCCCCAAAACTTTGATGGGGTGTTCAGTGTCCCTGCCGACACGCCGTTTCTGCCCGATGATCTGGTGCCGCGGCTGGTTGCCGAAGCGTCTTCCCCTGCCGGTTTGGCGCCTCGCTTTGCGGCCACGGAGGAACGTTGGCATCCGCTTATCGGATTGTGGCCGGTGGCGTTGGCTTCACGGCTGCGCGCCTATCTGGCTTCAGGCGGGCGCGCGGTGCATGACTGGGCCCGGACGGTTCAGGCCAAGCCCGTGACATTCGCGGTTCCTGAAAACGGGCCCGATCCTTTTTTCAACATCAACACCCAACAGGATTTGCGGCAGGCGCAAGATTGGCTCAAGTCTGATCCCGCGCTCATGCCAACAGCGCGTCATAGCTGAAAAAGTCGACCCAATCGCCTTTGCGGACGGTTGTTTGGTCGGGAATTTCGCAAAGTCCGTCCGAACGGCTGGCCGAGGTCAAAACCCCCGATCCCTGATGGGGATAGGGAAGAGCAAGGCCCATGCCGTCGCTGTCAAGTTCCAAGCGGCAACGCAAAAATTCCCTCCGTTTGCGCGGCGTTTCGATGGCAAAACCGGCGCGCACCTTTTGAGGACGGTCGGGAGTGGGTGCGCGTCCTTGCATTTTGCCGATCACCGGCCGCACCAAAATGAGAAAGGTGACGAAGACCGAAACCGGATTGCCGGGCAGGCCGATGAAAGGGGTTTTGTTGAAGGGGGCGGTTGGCCCCTTGCCTTGTTCCTCGTGAGGGGAAGAGAGAGGGGCGGCGGTGCTGCGAGCCTTGAAGACATGGCCGAAACGAACCGGCTTGCCGGGCTTGATATTGATCCGCCAAAGGCTTGTTTTGCCGGTTTTGTCGAGGGCCTCGCCAAGATAATCCCGCGCGCCCACCGAAACACCGCCGCTGGTCAAGATCAAGTCTCCTGTTTGTGCTGCCTGTTGCAGGGCGTCCATGGTGGAAGACAGTGCATCCGGGACGGTGCCAAGGTCGATCACCTCGCAGCCAAGGCTTGTGAGCAGGGTCTGGAGCTGATAGCGGTTGGAATTATAGATCTGTCCTGCAGATTGAGGGGTTCCCGGTTCGATCAACTCATCGCCCGTGGAAAAAATCGCCACCTTGAGACGCCGGAAGACGGTCAGTTGTGGAATGCCCAGCGAGGCGGCAAGGCCGATATCCTGAGGGCGGAGTTTTTGCCCGCGCGGCAAGACGGTTTCGCCGGATGTGATGTCTTCGCCCGCGCGCCGGATGTGGCGGCCGCTGGGCCAATTGGCCGGCAGGCGGCAGGTTTCACCGAGGCGTTCGACACGCTCTTGTTCGATCACGGTATCGGCGCCTGAGGGGATCAGCGCGCCGGTCATGATCTGGGCAACGCTTTTGGGCTGCAAACTTTGTGGCGGCGCGCCGGCATTGAGGGTGGCCGAGATCGGCATTTGCACCATGCCATCGGCATCTTGGGGCAGGCGGGCAAGATCGGCACTGTTAAGCGCATAGCCATCCA
>WGBT01000153.1 GCA_015494185.1 Hyphomicrobiales bacterium
ATCCTGACCCTGCCAGTTCGTCCGCACCCTATCGGCTTTACAATATTGGCAATCGTACACCCGTTGAACTTATGGATTTCATCGCGCTGCTGGAACAAGAATTGGGATGCAAGGCCATTGTAAACATGCTTCCCGCCCAGCCAGGAGATGTGGATCGCACTGCAGCCGATATTGACACACTTGAAGCAGCGACAGGATTTGCCCCCAGCACGACTATTGAGGAAGGCATTCGCCGTTTTGTATCATGGTACCGAGAATACTATGGTCATTAGTAACACAATCTGATCACATAGCAATCGGATTGCGCCCTAATCCCCAAAGGCCTTGTTAACACAGTCTGTCTTCAAATGTTGTTCCAGAAAGGTCAAGGTGCGGTGCCAGGCGAGCTGGGCGGCAGGCGGGTTGTAATTTTTGCCTCCCTTGCGGGAAAAAGCATGACCGGCGAAGGGGTAAAGATAGATCTCGTGTTGCGGGCCGGCTTGGCTTAAAGCCGCCTTGAAGGCCCGGACTTTTTCGGCCTTGATCGCCCGGTCTTCTTCGCCGAAATGGCCAAGGATCACCGGTTTCAAAGTGGAAAAATCAGCATCAGGATCGATGCCGCCATAATAGATCACGGCCGCTTTGAGATCATCGAAGGCCATGGCGGCCCGGAAGGACCAGCCGCCGCCAAAACAAAAACCAACCACGGCAATGCAGTCTTCGGCAACTTCTGGCCGTTGCTTGAGATAATCGATGGCCTGGCGGATATTGGCCAAGGCACGGTCTGGATCGGCCTTGACTTCAGCCGCCCAGGCGCGGGCTTGTTCCATCTCATCGGTAACGCGTCCTTCATAGAGATCGACCGCGAGCGCGAAATAGCCTTTGGCGGCAAATTCGCGGGCGAATTCGCGAATATTGTCATTAACGCCCCAAAATTCATGGATCAAGATGAGGCCGGGAACCCGCCCTTCGGCACTGGGGCGCGCCACGTAGCCTTTCAAATCCGTTGGTGTTGTTGCCATTGTCGTTTTATCCAGACCGTTCTTATTGACGTTTTGACGTTTGCGTTTCAATACAGGGGACGGTCTGCTGGGTCAATCGATATGAATGGGGCCATGTTGGGGGAATGGTGTCATGGCAACCGTCATGGCAACCGGTCATGGCTTGGCAAAACCTTTACAGCTTATTATATCTGCCAGCAATCATTGAATACCAACCGTTTTTCATCGCACAGGAAACTTGAAAGAGCATGGGCTTTAAATGTGGGATCGTCGGTTTGCCCAATGTCGGCAAGTCGACTCTTTTCAATGCGCTGACCCAGACCGCTGCGGCAGAAGCGGCGAATTATCCGTTTTGTACGATCGAGCCCAATATTGGCGAAGTTCCAGTGCCCGATCCGCGTCTTGACAAGCTGGCGGAAATCGCAGGCTCCAAGCGCAAGATCGCAACCCGGTTAACCTTTGTCGATATTGCCGGGCTGGTGAAGGGCGCCTCGAAGGGGGAGGGGCTGGGCAACCAGTTTCTGGCCCATATCCGTGAGGTCGATGCCATTGCCTATGTGTTGCGCTGTTTCGAAGATGATGACATCACCCATGTGGAAGGCCGGATCGATCCGTTGGCGGATGCGGAAATCGTCGAGACCGAGTTGATGCTGGCGGATATGGAAAGCCTGGAGAAGCGTAAACCGGCATTGGAAAAAAAAGCCAAGGCGGCGGATCGCTCCGGCAAGGAAGCCAAGGCCACTTTGGTGCTGATCGAGCGTGTGTTGGCGGTGTTGCAACAGGGCCGGCCAGCGCGCATGGCCGAGTATTCGGACGAGGAGAGGCCGGCGTTTCGTCAGCTGCAACTTTTGACGGCAAAACCAGTGCTTTATGTTTGCAATGTCGATGAAGAATCGGCCGCTGAGGGTAATGCCTATTCGCGTAAGGTTGCCCAACACGCAGCCCAGGTGGGGGCTGAAACGGTGATCATTTCCGCCCAGATCGAACAGGAGCTGGCCCAGCTGGATGAGGCCACCCGGCGGGAATATCTCGCTGAATTGGGGCTTGAGGAGCCGGGGCTGAACCGGTTGATTCGGGCAGGTTACAAGCTTTTGGATCTCATCACCTATTTTACCGCAGGGCCCAACGAGACACGGGCCTGGACCATTCGCCAAGGCACGTTGGCGCCTCAGGCGGCCGGGGTGATTCATAGCGATTTCGAGAAGGGGTTCATTCGGGCCGAAACCATTGCCTTTGACGATTATGTCGCCCTTGGGGGAGAACAAAAGGCCAAGGAAGCGGGCAAGATGCGTCTGGAAGGCAAGGATTACGTGGTGCAAGATGGTGATGTCTTGTTGTTCCGCTTTGCCAATTAGTTGTGGATGAGACTGGTGGGCTCCTCACCTTAATTCTTTGGCCGGTCATTCGGCCCTTGAGAAGGGTATGCTGGAATGGGCTTGGTCATGATGACACGTGAGGCTCATGGCCTGGAACGTATCAACGGCTTCAATCAAACTTTGGCGCGAATTTTCATGTTATAATATATTTTCAGTATAGGTCGGCAAGCCGGCAGATTCGGCCTGTCCTGGGTCAGGTGGAGGAGGGGGCTGCCACAGTCGAGCGTGGTTGAACTGAGGGGTTATGGTTGCAGGAAGTTTTACAGATCGCGCCCGGTTGACGTTATTTTCCTTGATCCTGGCGCAGCGCAGTGCGATGGGCTTATTGCGGCGCTCGCCGGTGTTGCGGTGGCGTTATATGGGGCCGCCGGCCCAACGGCTTTTGCTTGTGCCACCGGATTTGCGCACGGCGGATCCGTCTTTGGCCTATGAGCTCAATGATGGCCAGATGGGATTGGCGGGCACTATCTGCGAAATTGGCGAGAATTCGCCGTTTGATGTCTATCCCCCTTCACAGGACTGGCTGCGGGAACTTCATGGTTGGAGCTGGTTGCGCAATCTGGATGCTACGCAAGACCCGCAAATGGCGCGCAAGGCCCGTGCGCTGCTACGCGACTGGATCGACAGGGAAAGCCGTGAAACCGGTATTGCTTGGCAGGCGGATATCGTCGCCCGGCGAATCATTTCCTGGCTGTCGCATTCGAGCTTCCTGCTGCGTGATGCCGATCAAGACTTTTATGATCTGCTGTTGGAAAGCCTCACCCGGCAGATGCGGTTTTTGGTGGGAAGTTACAGCGAAACCCCCGATGGGGCCCCCCGGCTCAAGGCGCTTATTGCTTTGCTTTTGTCGGGGTTGTGTATGTCGGATCAAAAGCCGGTCATCGATCATCACAAGGGGACGTTTTTGCGTGAGTTGTCCCGTCAGATTCTTCCTGATGGGGGCCATATTTCGCGTAATCCAGAAGTGATCATCGATCTGCTTTTGGATTTGTTACCCCTCAAGCAGTGTTTCGTGGTGCGCGAACAGAAGGCACCGCCTGAGCTCAATCAAGCCATTGCACGGATGTTGCCGATGATTCACTTCTTTCGGTTGGGGGATCATGCGTTGTGCCGCTTCAATGGCAGCAGTTTTACGCCCTTTGATGATATTGCCACCGTGCTGGCCTATCAGGATGTCGCAGCTCAACCGCCGGCGGTGGCTAAAGAATCGGGCTATTGCAAGCTGCAATCAGGGGTGATGCAGGCGATTGTCGATGTTGGAACGCCTCCCCCCCTTCATGCCAGCAGTACCGCCCATGCCAGCTGTCTGGCCTTTGAATTGACGATCAGCGCCATGCCGGTTTTCATCAATTGTGGCGCGCCGGCCAAAGGCTCGAAAGTGGGACGGCGATTTTCCCGCCGCAGCGATGCCCACAATACGCTGGTTGTCAACGGCAAGTCTTCGTCGAAATTTCTTTCAAGCCCCAAATTTGAACGTTTCATTGAAGAGCCGTTTCTGGTTGGGCCGACCAAGGTGGAGGTGGAAGATTTACGATTTGCTGATGAGGGCCGTTCCCGGCTGACGGCTGTCACCGCGCATCACAATGGTTTTGTCAGGCGTTTTGGCCTTATCCATCAGCGTTCGCTGGAAATTCTCGATGAGGGAGGCGTCTTTGCCGGTTGCGACCGGCTCATTCCCGAAGCGCAATTCAAGGGGGCAAGATTTGCCCTGCATTTTCA
>WGBT01000154.1 GCA_015494185.1 Hyphomicrobiales bacterium
GTTAAGGATTACCGGGGAGGGTGGAATTTTAAGGGGTAGCACGGTCGTCTTTATGTCAGGGCGCTTAGTGTTGCTGGTCCGTTTGAGTTGAGAATTTTAGCGGCTGGTCACAGAATAATGCCAGCCGATAATTAATGATAATAATGCTGCCAGCCAAGGGTTTGAAATTATGCGCATTGATACACGACGCAAAGTCGAACGGCAAAAGGCCGAAGCGCTGGCCTATATTTTGGAAGCTTGGGATGAGGCCTTGAGCGATGGGCTTGAACCTGAATCCGTTGCTCATGCCGCCTTGTTTGCGGCGCTGAGTGATCTCGTGTCAACTTACGGTGAAGATGCCGTTGCTCAGATGACAGAAGGATTGGTGCTTCGAATCCAAAGTGGTGAATTCTCGCTGGAGCGCACTTTGCAATAAGTGCAAGCCCCTTAAATTAGGGGCAAGCTAAGCTGAGAGTGCCAACTGAGAAGAGCCGGGATGAGAGAAGCTGCTATCTAGGAACCAACAACAATTCAGGGTGTTGGTTCCTTTAATTTTAATGATGAATAAGAAGTTTCCTTAAGAATTCGCAATTCTTCGGTTCTTCTTCTGATGCTTCTGATGCTTCTGATGTAAGATGATATAAGAGCTTCCCTTTTCTTGTAAGCAAGTATGAAGTTATTATCCATTTCGTTTCTTTTTTTCTGCAACAACCTGATCTTAAACTCTACTTTACTCTTCATTTCGTTTGCTTTTATCTTTCTGGGCCACGTTCCAATCAGCCTTGCAGGACCGCGCATTGAGGGTGTAACCCCGCAAACCGCTTCAGAGCAACCAACCATCTTCTATGGCTTGCAACAATTGCCGCCCCCTGTCCGGAAGACGGCCCTGCAAATCTATCAAGCGGCCCGTTTGGGGGACTTGCAGGCCATGCGCGAAATCCTGGAAATGAACGAGCTCAAGCCCATGGTTGCAGACCGATATGTCAGCGATATTATCGCCCACTGGAAGGTGCGTTCCGTTGACGGATCCGGGTTGGATATTTTGGCGAAACTGGTGGCAATACTGCGCGCTGGTTATATCAAGGTCAAAAATGATCGTTATGACACGCTTTATCTTTGGCCTTATTTTGCCGGTATCCCTTTGAACAGCTTGACGGGAAGGCAAAGAGTCGAGCTCTATCAGCTTGAACCTGCCGCCAAAGCCGCCGCGATGCTCAAAACGGGACGTTACACGGGAGCGCGGCTTGGCATTGGTGGCGATGGGACTTGGCATTTTTTTCTCCAACCCAAACCGCGCCCTGCCAACAGTGACGAAAACAACCGTGATTAAAGAGGTTTTTTGCCCCTCGATGAGCTGGTCAGTCAAAACCCTCAAGCCTTCTTCTCCTGCCGCCCGATCCCCTTCCGCTTGGGGGCCGCGGGGCAGTGCGCCGGCTACGATCCCCGCGCGGCTCACCTTTGAGAAGGTCAGCCACGGTTTTGGTGACACCCAAGTTCTGAAAGACTTTTCGCTGGATGTTGCGCCAGGTGAAATTGTCTGCCTATTAGGTCCTTCTGGCTGCGGGAAAACCACGCTTCTGCGGCTTGCAGCTGGCATCGAGCGCCTGGATCAGGGCCGCATCTTAATCGATGATACGGTTGTTTCGGGACCAACGGCTTTCGTGCCCCCGGAACGGCGCGGGGTTGGCTTGGTGTTTCAGGATTTCGCCTTGTTCCCGCATCTGACCATTTTTGAAAATGTGGCTTTCGGTTTACGCCGTTTGCCCGCGGCGGAGGCGAAAAGTGCCGCCATGGCTGCCTTGCAGCGGGTTGGGCTTGCGGCCATGGCGGAGGCTTATCCCCATGTTTTATCGGGAGGGGAACAACAACGGGTGGCGCTCGCCCGCGCCTTGGTGCCGCGGCCCAATGTGTTATTGCTCGATGAACCCTTTTCCGGGCTCGACAAACGGTTGCGCGAAGAAATGCGTGAAGAGACCTTGTCAATCCTGCGGGAAACACGAACGACTTGTGTGATGGTCACCCACGATCCAGAAGAGGCGATGCGCATGGGCGACCGCATTGCGGTCATGCGGCGCGGGCAGTTGGTGCAATTGGGACCTGCCGAGGCTCTTTATGAAAATCCTGCCGATGTCTTTGTGGCCCGGCTGTTTTCCGAAATCAACGAGATTCCTTGTGTTGTCAAAAATGGCAAACTATGCTTGGGGATTGCCGATTTTTTCGGTGATCTCTCAAATGTCGACCTGCCTGAAAATGGCTCGGTTATTCTAGGCATTCGCCAACAAGACTTGGTGATTACGGATGCGCATGCCCCAGATCATGAGGCTATGCTCTCCCAGACCTATCCCAAAAGCTTGCCAGGACGTGTCTTGTCTGTAAAATTTCTTGGCGATTTCGCGCTTATTGAAATTGCCGTCGATGGTCTCGATCTGCCCTTGATGGCGCGCACCACTCAATGCGAAGCCCCGCCGGTGGGCCGTAATGTTACGGTCAGCGTGGAGCCTGAAGATGTGCAGGCTTTCTCGGCCGATGACCTGGATGACTTGAAAAACTGAAGAAAAGCACGCTCAAATGCCGTATTTGTTCACTATATCGCGATAACAGGAGAAACGATGCCAAACAGATGGTGCCAATCGCACAAGCGTTGTCCAGCCGCGCTTGCAGTCTGTTCAATATTTGTGCGATAATGGTTCAAAGGCAAGGTCCGGCAGATCGATGCGGCCTAGGCAACCAGCCTGCAAGGGCATCCAAACTTTATGATTTAATCGAGGAGTAAAATTCCATGCTCTCATGGACGGAAATCATGATCATCGCCGTATTGCTCATTTTGTTGTTTGGGCGCGGCAAGATTTCAGATTTGATGGGTGATGTCGCCCAAGGTATCAAGAGTTTCAAGAAAGGCCTGGCCGATGAAGATGAGGCGGCAAGCAGCAAAAAAGCTGACACCACGGCAACAATCGAACATCAGCCATCGGAAAAAGTAAATGTTGCTGAGCCCGCAGCCCAAAGTGAACGAAAAGCCAGCTAAGCTGTCACTAGCGCGCCCCTCTCCGGATCAATGCGATCAGGTTTTTAAGGTTTGGGTCAAAAGCTTAACTGAATGTAGATAGAACGGCAAACGCCATCAACCCCAGAGCTTGAAACGCATGTTTGATATTGCCTGGACAGAACTGCTCGTTGTTGCCGTCGTTGCGATCGTGGTGGTTGGCCCCAAAGAGCTGCCACGGCTGCTGCGCACGCTTGGGCAATATGCGGCCAAAATCCGCGCCATGGCCAATGATTTTAAACAGCAGCTTGATGATGCCGTTAAGGAAACCGGTATTGATGAGGTAAAGTCGGATCTGGAAAACCTGAAAAATCCCGTCGGTGACTTGCGCAGCGCCTTGAACCCCCTTGATGACGACTATGAAGAAGACTTCAAGAAAATGGCTGCCGAAGAAGGGCTGGACGAGGCTGCTCAAGCCGATGAGGAAGAAGCTTTTTGGGAAGAATATGATCCTGAAGCCAGCCAGGAACAGGTTGCCGAAAAAGCCCATGACACAGATCAAGGTTCTGTTGAAGAGGGCTCGGCTGAGGGGATTAGAATTGTTGAGCCAGAACCACTAGAATCAACTGGGGCTGGACAGGCACAGAAGAGGGATCAAGATCAGGGGGAAGTTCGAGACAAGAAGGCAGACCCTGCCTCGGTTTCGGCTCAAGCGCAACCTAAGTCTGAGATTGAGCCCATCAAACCAGCGACAACTGTCAATGGCGCTTCTGCCCCCGCATTGGAAGGGGGGCGCCCAAGCAAAATGGAAGAAAAATCAGCCGTCTAACGATCAGGCTTGGCAAAGATGGCAGTTTACCTTGCTTGCTGTTCCAGAACAGAACCTGTTTCAATTTATTTTTGGTGAAAATTGCAAAAGAATTTCATAAGAAATTGCCGACCTTCATTTATATACTCTCATTATGGACAAGCTCGACATTTGAGCCAAGGAACATCAGATCAAGCACCTATTTCACACCGTCTCCCTTGGCCACCCGCCTATGGCCGACGTGGAAAATGGGCAGCAGGCCAAGGCAGGCGGTGGGGTGGCAATTTATTCAGAGGTTCCCTAACAGGTCGCGGATGGATTGCCTGAACCCGTCCTTAACTTCCATGATGAGCGGTTTTGCATTTTCATGAAGTTTGTCAAGGGCGCTCAAGCGCCGCAAAGCGGTTTTACCCTTGACAAACTTCATGAAAATGCCAGTGTCTCACCATGGAAGTTAAGGACAACTGAGGACAGGGGCCGGGGGCCGGGAAAGCTTGTCATTATCCGTTAAGTTATCAGAAAATGTAGTTTTTTACATTATGCTTGAGCATTCGTATACCAATAATCTCTGGCCCTTGCCCCGTATACCACTTATTTAGGTGGAGCCTTCGAAGGGATATGGAAAGCACGGAAAAGTCAACGACAGGTATAAATAAAACAATTCGTGGCCGCCGGGCTTCAGAGAAAGACCGTAAGGTTTGAGTAATCTTAGAGATGATTTTGGGATAAGTCTTTTGAACACAGAAGCAACAGAAGCAAATGAAATCGAAC
>WGBT01000155.1 GCA_015494185.1 Hyphomicrobiales bacterium
CCAGATCGACCGTTCCTTCAGGTAAGGTGACAGGGGTCAAAAACGGATGCAGACGGCTCAAGGCCGCCGCCCGGGCGAAATCCATCAGCTTGATGGTCTCATCTTTGAGCAGTTTTTTCACCAGCGGTGATTCCGCGGCTTGGACCAGAAAAACCGCATCCACGGCCCCTTGCCGCAACATTCGCACGGCGGCTTTTCCGCCATAAGGCAAAAGCTGGGTATTGGTCTTGTTAAGGCCGACTTCTTTGAAAAGGGTTTGGGCGAGGGCGGCGGTGCCACTGCCATCGCGGCCAATGGCAACCCGCAGCCCCTGTAATTGATTGAGGCGGTCAAGGGTTTCATCGCTTCGGTAAAACAGCCAAACCGGTTCGAGGAAAACCCGGCCCAGCGAGCGCAGTTCAGGTGCCTGGTGGCGGTTGCTGATTCCGCCTTGCACCAGCGCGAGGACAATGCCCGTGCTTTTATCCTGCAGCCGTTTGATATTTTCCACTGAGCCCGGCGAGGCGAGAATTTTGAGTTTGACGCCTGATTTTGCCAGTTCGCGGGCATAGCTTTGGGCAAAACGGTAATAAGCGCCATTGGGGCTGCCTGTTGTGATGGCAATTTCCGAGGGCGGTGCAGGATCGACAAAGCGCGCCACATACCAGCTGCCCGCCGCAATCAATAGCAAAGTCGGGATCAGAAACAGTAAGACATTGCGAAACAGTTGCATCGGAGTGCGGCGCGTCATAAAATCAAAATTCCTATGATAATAATTATATTGCGGGTTTAATGGTTAAATGGCTTGTCTCCAATAGGGAGAAATCATTGTGGGGAGTTTAGCGGGCGAATAGGGCGGGAATCAATGCATTTCCCCGGCGCGCATCCGCAAAGAGGTGTTCTTTAAAAAAGATTCAATATCTATCTGTCGTAATCGGCATTCGACCTGATGAGCGAAGCCGTCTTCCCAGCATCTTCTGGCCCAAACCTGTCCTTACTTTCCATGGTGAGCGTTTTTGCATTTTCGACAAGTTTGTCAAGGGCCGCTGTAAGCGGCCGCGAAGCGGTTTAAACCCTTGACAAACTTGTCGAAAATGCCAGTGTCTCATCATGGAAAGTAAGGATGGATCGGACACTTTCTGTGAGGTTAAGCGCAGCCTTTTAGATCTTTACACTTTTATCATTTATGATCAATTTACCCCCCCCCAACAGATACCCAAGATCATGACCGGGGAAACAAAAAAGTGATTGAAAACAATGTCTTTGACCTGGTTGCTCCCTTGACGAAAACCGTTTGGGAGGCGGGCCGGGCGGTGATGGCGGTCTATGCCGATGAGCATATCGCCGTGGATGCGAAAGCCGATGCCTCCCCGGTCACGGCGGCGGACAAGGCTTCAGAAGCGATCATTTTACGTGATCTCGAGCGGTTGGTGCCGCAAATTCCGGTGATTTCTGAGGAGGCCGCCAGCGAAGGCCATATTCCGGCCATTGAAACCCGTTTTTTCCTGGTTGATCCGTTGGATGGGACCAAGGAATTCATCACCCGCAATGGTGAGTTCACGCTCAACATCGGGCTGATTGAAAAGGGGGAACCGGTGTTGGGGATCGTTTATGCGCCGGCGATTTCGCAACTCTTTGTAACCCGTGGCGAAGGTGATGCCGCTGAAGGTGTGCTCGATGCCTCGCAAGAGGCCTTTCCCGATCTTTCTTTAAAACCCATTCGGGTGCGGCAACCCGATCCAAAAGGGCTGATTGCCGTGACCAGCCGTTCCCATATGAATGACAAGACCCGCGCCTATTTATCCGCCTATAAGATCGCCAAGACGGTGGCTTCAGGTTCGTCGTTGAAATTTTGTCAGGTGGCGCGGGGCCGTGCGGATGTCTATCCCCGGCTGGCGCGAACCATGGAGTGGGATACCGCCGCAGGCCATGCGGTGTTGCGCGCCGCGGGCGGTGAGGTGATCACTGAAGACGGGGCCCCATTACGCTATGGCAAAGTCCAACGCGGTTTCGACAATCCAGGTTTCATTGCCTGGGGACGGCGGCCTGAAACCACTGCCCCTGAAACCGCCGCCTAAGTTGCGAGGTGCCAGGCGGGTGAAGGGGGGAGAGGGGTAAGGCCTGTTTCTCACGAGGGTGAGGCTGGAGAGACGGCGAGATTGTCGATCAGCCGGGTGGCGCCCAAGAAGGCTGCGGCGAAGATCCGGGCTGGTTGTTGCAAACGGGGCGCATCGGTGAGCCGGTCTTGCAAGGTTTCAGGGTCACGCAGCTCCAGATAGTCAATCCTGAAACCGGCCTGTTGCAGGGCCTTGCGGGCTTGGGCAAAGACGGCCTGAGGAGCCTGTCCCGCACGCAACGCGGCGGCCATTTCCTCGAGGGTAGCATAAAGCCGGGGGGCGGTTTGGCGTTGTTCATCACTCAAATAGGTGTTGCGTGAAGACAGCGCCAACCCGTCTGGCTCGCGAATGATGGGGTGAGCGAGAATTTCCACCGGCATATCAAGATCGCGGACCATTTGCCGGATCACCAAAAGTTGCTGATAGTCCTTCTCGCCGAACACGGCAAAATCCGGCTGGCATTGATTGAAGAGTTTGGCGACGATGGTGGTCACCCCGGCGAAATGGCCAGGCCGCGAGGCGCCGCACAACACGTCCGTCAAACCGCTGACCGCAACAGTGGTGGCAAAGCCCGGGGGATAAATGCTATTGGTTTGAGGAGCATAGATGAGATCACAGCCAGCCTCGCTCAACAGCCGGGCATCGGTGTCGAGCTGGCGCGGATAGGCGGCGAAATCTTCATTGGGGCCAAATTGTTTCGGATTGACGAAAACCGAGGCAACCACCTTGTTGCCCACCTTGCCGCCCACCTTGCAGCCATGAGCACGGGCGCGCTCGACCAGCGCCAAATGACCGGCATGAATGGCCCCCATGGTGGGGACCAAACCAATCCGCAACCCCGCCTGCTTCCAGGCCGCAACCTGCTCGCGCAGCCCGTGGATCTGTTTTTCAATGAGCGCTTTTTCTGCCATGGGCTTTTGATTATCCTGTCAAGGCCGGGGGCACTGGTATCCACTGGTATGATGGCAGGCCATGCCGCGCTATTGAGACGACAACCAGCTTTTTCCTCTTCTGTCCCAGACCTGTCCTTACATTCCATGGTGAGCGTTTTTGCATTTTCGACAGGTTTGTCAAGGATTGCAACCGCTTCGCGGCGCCGAAGGCGTCCTTGACAAACCTGTCGAAAATGCCAGTGTCTCAGCATGGAATGTAAGGACTGATCTGACACTGTCTGTAAGGTTGAATGTAGACTTTTACATGTAAGGACGGATTTGACCTTGTCTGGGGGATTGTATGCTTGGGGGGATTTTCACCAATGATTCTTTTATTCTGCGCTGTGTTTCTTCGCCTAGCCTAGCCTTTCGCCTTGCTCTTGACATGCCAGCCGTTCAACAAACTTATTATAAGATTTTGAAGTGACAGGGAACAAACAGGGAGCAATATGACAGGGCATGCTCAAATCCCACCGGTATCATGGCCAAAACTTCTCATCAAGTTCCTCGGTTGACGATAGACGGGCGTGACGCGATTGCGGCCGCCTATCTTGCCAGTGATGACGACATCTTGCCGCCCTTGATGGCTGCGGCCCAGTTCGATGCCACCACGGCCCGCCAGATCACCGCTCTGGCCCGGAAGCTGGCGGCCGTTGCGCGGGCTGGCCGCCGCAGTCAAACTTTTGGGGGTATTGATGCATTTTTGAGCGAATATGGGCTGAGCAATGAGGAAGGCGTGATCTTGATGTGCCTTGCCGAAGCCCTGTTGCGGATACCGGATGCGGAAACCGCCGACAAGCTGATCAGGGATCGCATTGCAGATGGCAATTGGGCCCGGCATTTGGGGCAGTCTCCTTCGCTTTTGGTCAATGCCTCGACCTGGGCCTTGATGTTGACCGGGGAGGTGATCGAACTGGGCGAGGCGGCGGCGCAGGCGCCATTGGGGGTGCTCAAACGATTGGCCGCCCGGGTTGGCGAACCGGTCATTCGTGAGGCGCTGCGCCATGCGATGCGGATTTTGGGGGATCAGTTCGTGTTGGGGCGGAGCATCGAGGAGGCGTTGCGCCGTTCCGAGAAATGGGCCGAGCAAGGCTATCTGTTCTCTTATGACATGTTGGGCGAGGCGGCGCGCACCATGACTGACGCCGAGCGTTATTTTGAAGCCTATCATGAGGCCCTTGCCCCTATTGGCGCTGCGGCCGGGACGCTGGCGCCAGAGCCCAATACCGGGGCTGCTTCCATGTCTGCGGATGTCTTGTATACGCGGCCTGGCATTTCGGTCAAATTATCGGCCCTGCATCCACGTTTTGAGGCCGCCAAGCGGGACCGTCTGCATCAGGAACTGGCTCCCAAACTGTTGCAACTGGCCCGGGAGGCCAAGGCGCATCGGCTGACCTTGACCATCGATGCCGAGGAAGCGGAACGGCTGGATATAACCCTTGATCTGTTCGCGCGCATTTTTGCGGATGAAGCCTTGCAAGACTGGCCCGGGCTTGGCCTTGCGGTACAGGCTTATGGCAAACGCGCTCTGCCCGTATTGCGCTGGTTACGGAACTTGAGCGCAACTTACGGGCGGAAAATTCCAGTGCGGCTCGTCAAGGGGGCTTATTGGGATGCCGAGATCAAGTTTGCCCAAATCGCAGGTCTTGCCGACTATCCGGTGTTCACCCGCAAATCCGCAACCGATGTTTCATGGCTTGCCTGTATGCGGTTCTTGCTGGCCGCACCTGATGCCTTTTATCCGCAATTGGCCACCCATAACGCCTATTCCATCGCCGCCGCCATGGTGGCGGGTGAGCGGATGGCAGAGGGAAAGCCCTTTGCGTTCGAGTTTCAGCGCCTGCATGGGATGGGGGCGGCGCTTTATCAGCCGGTGGTAAGGCCCGCCGATGGCAGCCAGCCGCATCGTTGCCGGATTTATGCCCCCGTTGGCCGCCATGAGGATTTGTTGGCCTATCTGGTTCGCCGACTGTTGGAGAACGGCGCCAATACTTCATTTGTCAACCGCTTGGCCGACGATGCCGCCCCGCTTGAGGAAATCATCCGCGATCCGTTACAGCGGCTGCGCGCGGGGCGATTGCTGCGCAATCCTCGAATTCCGAAACCGCCCGAACTTTACCAGCCGCAACGGGCCAACAGCCAGGGGCTGCCGCTATGGGAGGCGGGAGTGCGCACCGCTTTGCAGACGGCAATCGAGGCGGCCTTGAAGCAAGGTTTTGCAGCGGCGGCAATCGTTGGCGGCCAGGTCCAACAAACGGGCGGGGCGGTGAAGAAGGTGCAAAGCCCCCATGATCACCGCCTGACCGTGGGGCACGTTCGTCAGGCAACGGCTGCGGATGGCGACCGCGCTCTTGCGCTGGCGGTGGCGGCACAACCTGATTGGGACCAAAGCGGCGGGGTGGTGCGGGCGGCACGGTTGGAAGCGGCGGCCGATCTCTTTGAGCAGCCAGACCATCGGGCGCGCCTGTTGGCCGTGATGATCCGCGAAACGGGCAAAACCCTTGACAATGCCCTTGCCGATTTGCGCGAGGCGGTGGATTTCCTGCGCTATTATGCCAGTGAAGCCCGGCGGTTGTTTGCCGCTCCGCAGCCATTGCCAGGGCCGACCGGGGAACGCAACAGCTTATCGCTGCATGGCCGCGGCGTGTTTGCTTGTATCAGCCCTTGGAATTTTCCGTTGGCGATTTTCACCGGTCAGGTTGCCGCAGCCCTTGCCGCTGGGAATGCGGTAGTGGCCAAACCGGCAGAGGCCGCTTCCCTGACCGCTTTTGAAGCCGTCAAACTGTTGCATCAGGCGGGGATTCCGGGGGATGTATTACATCTCTTGCCGGGGCCAGGCAGTGAGATTGGCGCCCAACTGATCAAAGACCAGCGAATTGCCGGGGTGGCCTTTACCGGGGGCAATCACACCGCGAGACGGATTGCGCAAACCTTGGCGGCCCGTGGCGGCCCGATGGTGCCGTTGATTGCGGAAACCGGGGGCATCAACACCATGATCGTCGATTCCACGGCCTTGCCCGAACAGGTGGTGCGGGATGTGGTCCGTTCAGCCTTCGACAGTGCAGGCCAGCGCTGTTCGGCCTTACGCATTCTTTGCTTGCAACAGGAAATCGCCGAGCCGGTGATTGATATGCTTGTGGGGGCGGTGCGGGAGCTGAGCCTTGGCGATCCGCTGGATTATGCCACCGATATTCCACCGGTGATCAGTGCGGCGGCTGCGGCCGATTTGAACGCTCACAAAGCCCATATGCGGCAGACCGCCCGTGAGCTCATCGATCTGCCGGTGCCAAAATCATGTGCCCATGGCAGTTTTGTGGGGCCTGCGGTTTATCAAATCGATCACATCCATCAGGTTCGGCGTGAAGTCTTTGGGCCGATCCTGCATGTGGTGCGCTTTGATGGTGCTGCGCTGAGCCAGCTTTATGAGGACATCAACGGCCTTGGTTATGGGCTGACCCTTGGGCTGCATAGCCGGATCGAGGCCATGGCCGATGAGGTGGCCGCCCATGTCAAAGTGGGCAATTTCTATGTCAACCGCAATCAGATCGGGGCGGTGGTGGGGGTGCAACCCTTTGGCGGAGAGGGTTTGTCAGGGACGGGCCCCAAGGC
>WGBT01000156.1 GCA_015494185.1 Hyphomicrobiales bacterium
CCCCATCAAACTGGTGCGGCATCAAGGGAGGCGCCTAATTTCTCAACCGAAAGGTGATGGGAACGATGACCGTTGCGGGAACGGGTTTGCCATTTTTCATCGCCGGACGAAAGCGCCAGCGCCGAACGGTTCTCAGGGCGGCACTGTCGAGCAATTTATATCCGCTCGAGCGGCTGACGCGGACAGACAACGCCCGCCCGCGCGCCGAGACACGAACGCGAAGGAGAACGCGGCCTTGCTGATTGCGCCGCCGCGCCCCGGGCGGATAAGGCGGACGCGGATTGGACAACCCTGCCCCGTAAAAACGGACCCCCTGAGTGCGGCCGGTTTTTGCTTTGCCCTTTTTCTTAAGCCCCCGCCCCGGGCTTCCTTTGGAGGCCTTGCGTTTGTTTTTCTTGTGCTTTTTCTTTTGGCTGGAAGTTTTCCGGCGCGGTTTTCCAGGTTTTTTGATTTTGGCTTTGGAAGCGCTTGGCTTCTTGGCTTTTGGTTTTGGCGGGCTGGTTTTCGTCTTCTGGGTTTTAGGTTTTGGATTGGGTTTTTCTTGTTTTTTGGGTTTCGGTTTTGCAACAGGCTTGCTTTGGCTGACACTGGCCGCCCTGACCGGCTTTGTTTGGTGGATGGCAGGTTGGACGGCAGGCGGCGCTTCAATGGTCTTGGCGCTTTGGGGTGCCGTTAAAACAGGAGCTGTTTTGGTGCTTTGAGGTTGGGCAGCTTCAGGTGGCAATTGTTCAGACTTGCCGTTTTCTGGTTTTGCTTCTGGTTCTGCGCTTTGTGGTGTTGCAGATTTTTCGCCTTTTTCACGTTTTGCGCTTTGAGATTGAGGCCGTTGCGATTGAGGTTGATGTTGGGGCTTTCGGCGTTGTTGCTGCGCTGCTTGGCGCGCGCGGGCAGACAGGGGCTCGGCATGAGAGATCCGGTCCGAACTGGCCCCGCTTTCAAACGAAACCATTTCAACGATCACGGCCCGCATTTTGGGGGGCTCGATCGATGCTTCAACCGTGATGTAGCGGGCCGCCAGCGCAACCAATATATGAAGCAGTCCTGAAACGATGAAGGCGATGACAAAGGCCCAGCTTCTGGGGGCGGCTGGACGCTCCCCGCTTTTGGCTTTTGGGGGGGGCAGGCTCATGATACCGTTGCCTCGACCGCAAGGGGGGTGATGACAAGCGCGCCGGCGGCCTTATCGATATGGCACGTGATCTGATAAACATCCAAAAGGGCTTTGGGGGTCAACACCGCTTCGGGCTTGCCGGCATCATAAAGGCGGCCCTGTTTGAGCAAAACTAAATGATCACAGAACCGGGCCGCAAGGGTCAGGTCATGCAGAACGATGATCACCGACAGGCCGGTTTTGCTGATCCGGCTGAGATGTTGGAGCAGTTGCAGTTTATGGGCCGGATCGAGCCCGGCTGTGGGCTCATCCGCCAGCAACACTTGGGGCGTCTGCGCCAGGGCGCGGGCCAGCAGCACCCGGGAAAGCTCGCCACCGGAGAGTTGATTGGCCGGGCGGGCGGCCAGATGTTCAATGGCCATGGCTTGCAGCGCCTCTTGCACGGCCTGTTGACCATGGCGGTCCGCACCTGTCAGGGGATGGCGATAGGGAAGCCGTCCCATGGCGACAAGATCATAGACCGATATCGGCCAGTGCACGATGTGCTCCTGAGGCAAATAGGCCAGCTGCCGGGCTCGGGTTGTCAAAGTGATTTCATCCATCGGCCGGCCATCGAGCAACACCTGTCCCCGGTCAGGTTTGACAAGACCGGCCAACACCCGGATCAGCGTGGTCTTCCCCGCCCCGTTCGGACCGATCAGACCGATGATCTTGCCCGCCTTTGAGGCAATGGAGACATCGTCGAGAATCCGCCGTGTCTCGATGAGGGTTGTGATATTTCGTGCCTCGATGATCATTATTGCAACATTCTCTGGCGGGCCTTCAAGATCAGCATTAAAAAGAACGGCGCGCCCATCAAAGCGGTGAGCACCCCGAGTTTCATTTCATGTGTGGGGGTGATGACGCGCACGGCAATATCGGCCGCCAGCAACAGGCAAGCGCCGCCAAGGGCTGCCAATAACAACAGACGGCTTGGGCGTCCATCGGTAAACGGCCGCAACACATGCGGCGCAATGAGCCCGACAAAGCCGATGGTTCCCGCCACCGATGTGGCTGCACCAACGCTCAAGGCCGTGCCCGCGATCAGCAAGAATTGTGTCTGTTGTAGATTGATCCCCAGCGATGCCGCAACATCCTCCCCCAGAGTGACCGCATCGAGGGAACGGCCCAAAGTGAACAAAATACCGCCTCCCAGCACAATGAACGGCGCGGCCAGGGCCACATGATCCATGCTGCGATCGGCCAGCGAGCCCATCAGCCAGAAGACGATTTCCATGGCGGCGAAGGGGTTGGGGGACATGTTGAGAGCAAGGCTGGTCAGGGCCCCGGAAAAGGCGCTTATGGCAACCCCTGCCAAGATCAGAGTCAGGGGACTTCCCTGCCGTCCGGTCAGGAAATAGACCACGGCAACCGCCAAAAAGCCGCCAATGATCCCGCAAACCGGCACCGCATAGGCAAAGTGAGAGGCCAGGCCAAAATAAAGGGCAATGACAGCCCCCAGCGCCGCCCCTCCGGAAACGCCGATCAAGCCAGGCTCGGCCAGCGGATTGCGCAACCACCCTTGAAGTGCGGCCCCCGAAAGGCCAAGTGCGGCGCCGATCAACAAGGCCAACAGAGCACGCGGCAGCCGGATTTCGCGAATGACAAGAGCAATGGCTTCGCTGATTTCGTCATGGCCGGTCAGGGCATGGAAAATCTCTAACGGGGAAAGTTGCGCCGCTCCGGTCAACAAAGACAAGGCGAACAAGACCAGCACCCCAAGCGCCAGCCCAGCCGCAACCGCCATGAATTTCAAAGATGCCGTCCGTTTCATGGGTAATCCGCGGCCCCTGACCTTCCTTCCTGCCTCGTTCAATTGACGAAGTATCTTCAAAGATATTTTTCCATCAAAAACAACATTTGACCTGACTGACAACGTCAGGCTTATTCCTGACTGGTTGCCGGCCCAAACCTGTCCATGAGCGCAAGAGCAGCCTTTGACGGGGCCGTCAGGTTGTGTTTCGTGTCATTCGTCATTATTTCCGCTCCCCATTGCCGTTGCTTTCTGGCGTGACAGGAAAACCTTTTGAAACTGACGCAGCTGTTCCACGGCGCGAACGGTATGAGGGGTGCCGCAAAGGGTCAAGGCTTCCGCCAGTGCGATATGTGTGGTTCGTTGCTTGAGGTGACGCATGGCGGGATGGCGGAAAATCTCATAGGCCAGGGCTTCCCCGGAATATTTTTGTGTGCCGAGAATGAGAAGATCGGGCCGGCTCAAGATCAGTGTTTCGAGGGAAAGTTTTTTGGTGCCAAAGAAATCAAGCCTTTGGCCAAGGGTTTCAAAGCCGCCCTTGCGCACGACTGTATCGACCAGGGTCTTGCGGCCAGAGGAATAGCCATTGGCAAAATAAAGCGCAGCCAGAGGCAGCGGCGTGGTTGTCTTCATGCCGGCCGCTTTAAGCCGTTGTGACATGAGCGCAATCAGCCTTGCGGCCTGGTCTGGCTCATGGACGGCCTCACCGATGCGGCGAATATTGGCGGCAATGTCCGCAAAACTGCCCGCTGGCGCCAACTCAATGATTTTCTGTTTCAGTTTCCGCCGTAACAGGTTGAGGGTCGCCCGCGATGTGAAAGTCCCGGCCAGGATTAAATCCGGCTTGAGCATGAAGACTTCTTCTGCCGCCCCTGAGGTGATCGGCAAATCTGACGCCTGCCGAGCCATCACCGACATGGCCGGTTGTCTCGAAAACCGGCTCAGGGCCGCAATCCGTGAGGGGGCGACGAGCATCATCAACAGTTGATCGGTACACAGGTTGAGGGAGACGATCCGCGACGGGGACAGGGACAGAGACGGGGGGCGGCCGCTTGCAGCTCCCCCTGTTTCCTGGGCAAGAACACCCGGCCAGCCCCCCAAAATGAGGAGACTTGCAGTAAGCAAGCCTCTCACAAGCCCCGCCGGGAAAATCTTACACATTATTACCCGCATTATTGATTATTGGCCGCCGAGTTTCACCTGCAATCCGCCATAGATCGCCAGATCTGACGTGCCATAGCCATTGACGGTCTGATATTCCTGGTTGAGAAGATTCTCACCCCGGACATAGGCCGATAGTTGGTCGTTGATTTCATAGGACAGTTTGGCATTCAACAGAACATAGTCGTCGAGCACCACATCATTGCTGTCAACCGTGTCTTGGACGATCTTCGCCGTTACATTGAGCGCCAATCTATCGGTGGGCCGCACCTCACTGCCAAGTGCCAGAATATGGCGGGGCGCACGCACCAGCCTGTTGCCATCGTCATCGCGGGCATCGGTGTAGGTATAAGCCGCCTTGACCGTTGCCCAATCCGCAAGCCGTGCATGGGCGCTTAGTTCAACACCGGACCGGCGTGTCACTCCAGCAAC
The DNA here is from genome assembly GCA_015494185.1 of Hyphomicrobiales bacterium. Lineage (GTDB taxonomy): Bacteria > Pseudomonadota > Alphaproteobacteria > Rhizobiales > S144-35 > S144-35. The sequence continues at coordinate 4,497 of WGBT01000156.1, forward strand.
ATTGGTGTAGCCAGCAGGGAAAACGAATTGAATGAGATTTTGCGTGTTCAAGGAAAAATAGCTGGCCGATAGTTTGAGCGCACCATCGAGGAATGCCTGATCGATGCCCGCATCCCAACTGATGCTTTCTTCTGGTGTCAAATTCTGATTGCCATAAAGCGGTGAAAACAGCTCAAACAGGCTTGGCGCACGAAAGCCGGTGCCGTAACTGGCATGAAATTTGGTCTCGGTTTGCGGCAGGAACCAAGCCCCTGTCAGGCGATAGGTGTCGAATGTTCCAAAAGTATCGTGATCATCGCGCCGCAGCCCTGCGGTGATATTGACATTGTCAAGCGGCTCGATCATGGCCTGCATATAAAGCCCATCAATTCGAGCGGTGCGCCGAACCGGGTCAGCGTTTGATACAGCGCCGGTCTGGTCACGTTCCGCGCCAAACATTACCGAAGCCCGCTCATGCAACTTCAACAGCCCCTGATAGGCGAATTTCAGCCGGTCACCTTCATAGGTACTTGGAAAACTGCCAAAAGTATCACGCTTGATAGCCATTGTCTGGGCTGAAATCTTGTTCTCGAACAGTCCATCGAACAAGGTCATCTCAGCTCCGATCCGCCCCGCATTTTGACGGGTTTTGGTATGATTGCCAGCCGTGTCATCGACGGGCAGACCGGTTAGGAATGAAAAATCGTCAAATTCACCATCAGAATAAAGTGACCGGGCGGCGAAAAACAGGCTGAAATTGTCGGTGACCGCAAAACGGCCACGGCCTGAAAAGGTCAGATTCTCATAACCATCGCTTTCGGTGTTCCCGGCATTTTCATCGGCGGCGGAAAAGCCATCGGTTTGAAACCCTTGCGCTGTGACCGCAATGTCTCCCTTGCTGCCGCCATAGCTCAGTGTTGCGCTGCCTCGTTTGGTTTTGTAAGTGCCCGTTTCGGCATTGGCGCGCAAGGAAAAACCATCTGTGGCCGCGCCTTTGGTGGTGATGGCAATGACACCGGCTACCGCATCCCCCCCATAAAGGGTGCTTTGCGAGCCCTTCAGCACTTCGATGCGGGCAATGTCGCCCACCAGCAAATGCTCGAAACTGACCGCCGTTTGCGGTGCCGATGGATCGGAAATGTCAATTCCGTCAATCAAGACTTTGATATATTGTTTTCCCGCACCACGCAGGCGGATTGTCTCAATGGTGCCAGGAGGGCCGCTTTGAGCAAAAGAAATACCGGGAAGCTGCTCAAGATAGTCTTTCAGATAGGAGCGGGCATGTTTTTCCAGCTCCTCTTCCTCGATCACTTCCACGGTCGAGCCAACCTTGTCCAAAGCAAGCGGTGTGCGGCTGGCGGTGACGACGACTTCCGGCAGTTCTGTTGTTTGCGCCATACTGTTGGGTACATGGCCTACAGGGCCAATGACGGCAGCCGTCCAAGCGGCGAAGAAGGCAAGACGAGGTGTGGAAGGAAGAAAGAGTGTTGATTTGGACACGATGTGACCTCCGTAAACGTGTAACAATTAAGCCGCTTACGGAGCATGATGCTGGCCACACCCGTCCCCAACCGGTTACACACGACAACAGGGCAAACCCGTCATCATGGTCTCCGAAAGCGACAATTTATGTAAGATCACCGCTCCGGATGTAACCGTTTTCACGTTCACCCCGAACGCGAAATGGGTGATGGCCTGCCGGCAGGTCTCCTGGCTTACGGGTCATCGCAAGTCTCCCGCCTTCCCAAAACAACCCTAAGAAGGTCATCCCGACTCCTTAAAGGTCGTCTCAGTGGCATATGGGAGTTGCTCACCGCGTACAGTTGCGGGGGCAGCCACGGCTCATCGGTCTCGCTGATTTGGGGTCTCGCTGGTTGGCGAAATCGCGCGACCAATCCCGTGTTCCCTTTTCATCCCATCTCGGTCATGCAACCAATCAGGGAACCGACATTGGCTGTACATCTAGCCCAAGACGGCAAGACGCGTCAAGTGAAATTATGGGGTGTAAGGAATTCGGCTGCTTTGCGGTTCCGCGCAATGCCGCTTTTTCCTTGATTTGATGTGTGGCTGAAGCTCGCTTCCTTTTCACCAGAAGGATGGTTTGGAAGGCATTAACATCAATATGCAGGGGGGAGGTGCATCTATGTGAGCTTACTCACAGGAGCGCCAAACAGTGCCAAACATGGTTTTGTATCTTGCGGGCGTGGAAAGGGCAATTTTTGCTTTGCGAAATACCGGGAAGCCCATAATGTGCCATGATGAGTCGGCACTATGGCCTGGTTTGAGGGGCATGAGGAATGTTGGGAAGGAAATGATGAGATCAGGCGCAGCACTTTCAACCATCGCAACCGCAGCGATAATCGGTCTTTCCGTAACCGGTCTTTGGGGCGTTGGCTCACACCCGGCGCAGGCCAAATCCAACTGCCGCAATACCGGCAGTTTCAATGCCTTTTTGCAAGAATTCCGGCGCTATGCCCTGCAACAAGGGATCCGGCCCGAGATCATCGAGCGCGCCTATCGCGATGTCTATTTCGACCGGGATGTCATCCGCCGCGACCGTGCGCAAGGGGTGTTTTCACAAACCTTTTTACAGTTTGCCAATCGCATGGTGGAGCGCTACCGGGTGCCGGTGGGCCGCGCCAAATACCGAAAGCACAAGGCACTTCTTGATCGCATCGAGCGGCGTTTTGGGGTGCCGGGGCCCGTGCTGGTGGCGTTTTGGGGGCTGGAAACCGATTTTGGTGCGGTGATGGGCAAAGGCCATACGCTGCGTTCACTGGCGACGCTGGCTTATGATTGCCGGCGGCCGGAATTGTTCCGCGAGCAGTTCCTTGCCGCCATGAAAATTCTCCAGCGCGGTGATCTGACGGTGGCTCAAATGCGCGGGCCTTGGGCAGGGGAGCTGGGACAGATGCAATTTCTGCCTAGCCACTATGTAGAGTATGGTGTTGATTTCGATGGGGATGGCAAGGTCAATC